>JBJHCD010000359.1:0-6326 GCA_050485845.1 Pirellulaceae bacterium
GAGTTGTTCTCAACGAACAGGGCATTCGAAGACAGCCGGAACTCAAAACGCTCGGGTGTCTTCGGATCGGACGGACCCCCCTGGGGCGTGTTGTTTTGACTCGCGAACGAGGGGCTTTCCGGGTACTCGCGCTTCCATCGTAAGGCGGTGTGTTTACACGTCTAGAACGAGGTGGTCACCAGCACCCAGGCGGCGGCCACGATCAGCGGAATTAGGACCAAGCCCGATTCGGCCATGAACCGGGCCCAGCCTGTCCCCGGAATCTTGCTGGCGAGCGGTCCCTTGTGGCACAGGTACAGGGCCATCGGAGCCAGCGGCATCAAGATAAAGCCCGGTAGCCGGGGGCTCGGATTCACATACGCCACATAGGCCATGCCTCCCACGAGAACCGCATACCAGGGAAGCAATGTCTGGGGAAAAATCTTCTGCTTCAACGACGGATCGAGCCGAACGATGGCCGCCAGGCCGAACAGCGAGGCGGCCAGAATCGTGGTGACTTGCCCAAACCGCAGGCTGACCGCAATCGCCGTCGTGACCGCCAGAAAGAAGGCCGAAGTCCCGAGGTACGCCAGCCAGCGATCCGCGGTCAGTTGCCGGGAAATCGGGGTGAGGCAGGTCACCAGGGCGACCAAATAAGCTGCCAGGATGGTCACATGCCAGATTCGAGTTGGTTGAAGTTGTGCCCAAGTCGGAACCAGGAACCAAGCCGACAGTCCTCCTAGCAGAATCACCACCAGCCAGCGTTCGGCCACATGGACTCCACGGGCCCCGATGAGCGAACCGAACCAGGCGGCGGCGAGCCCCAAATAGGGAAGCCAATGCCAGTAAGTGGTCGGTTGCCAGGGGGCCCAGGCCGGGAGCAGCCCGTATCCAACCAGCAGCCCCACGCCGGCTCCCCAAGTCAGGCCATGGCGGGCATGCAAGTCGGACGGCAGGATCCAGCGCGACAGCCAAAGCGTGACTCCGGCGGCCAGCGCCGGAATCACGCCGCTCATTCCCACAATTTCCAGCATGCGTCAGGTTCTCACGACAAAACAGACGGCCCCAGACGCCAATGCCGGCGCACGTGAAATCTCGAGGCAGTGAAATCTCCAGGAAGTGGTCCAATCACCTCAAGGGAAATCCTCAATGCGATATCCCTACTCGACGCCCCCATGGACCGTGATCGTCAGGAACACTTCGTCTTCCACTCGGTCCATTCCGTACGTCATCCCGAACTCGCTCCGCTGAATCGAAAACTCGCTCGTCAACTTCGGTTCCCCCGAGCTGAAATCGGCTTGAACCGGGAAGGTGATCTCCTGGGTGTTGCCCAGCATGGTCAAGTTGCCGGTTACCTGAAACGTTCCGGGGCCTTCCGAGCCAATGGCGGTGGACTGGAACGTGAGTGTCGGATGCTCGTTGACGTCGAAGAAGTCGGCACTACGCAGATGATTGGTCAGATTGCCGATCGAAGTCGTTAGCGAAGGGGTCGCGATCTCCACTTCGATCTCGACCAACTTTTCGGCCCCCGGGTCCCACGAGAGGGTCCCGGTGAATTCTTCAAAATGGCCTGTCCGCGGGTTCGGGTCGTCGCCGGTATGGTTCCCCACGAACTGGATATGTGCCGACTCGGCGGACAACTCCAGCGTCTCCGTGGTGCCGCCCGACTCGGAAAGCGCCTCTTCCGCCGAAGAGGAACCGGAAGTCGGCGATTCCGCTGCTGGATCCTGGGATGGGTCGGAACTGGCGAGGGCCGGATCGTTGGACGCCGATCCACTGGCCCCCGGATCGGCCGCTTTGTTGCAAGCAGACAAGAGGAGACTGACGCAGAGGAGCAAAATAGGGAAACGAGGCATCTTCGGGTCCTTTGAGAGGAACGGCTTGGAAACAGGAAGGAAACGGAAAGTAATTCAGAAGACTCTAGGAGGCGAAAATCAGGACATGAATATTCGGAATCACAAACAAGTGGAGTTTCGGCGAGAACAAGCGAACGACCAGTCGCCTCGCGAAGCGGGGCATCCCGACCGGGTCGACGGGTGGGGTAAAACGAATATAACGAACGATGAGGGGGGCGAGGTAGCGGTTTCTTCACTCGGTCAAGGACTTTGTGGCTCGGAACGAAAAAAATGAGCGATTTGAGCGGGCGACTCGCGGTGGTGACGGGGGGAGTTTCAGGAATCGGTCTCGCGACTGCCCTGTTGTTGGCCGAGCGGGGGGCGATCGTGACGGTGGGGGATCTGAGGCCCTGTCCGGACGATTCTCCGCTCCATGCGGCAGGGATTCGCTATCAACCGTGCGACGTCCGCCGCGAAGTCGAGGTGGAGGAATTGATTCGGATCGCCTCACCCACCGGACGGCTCGACATCCTCGTCAACAATGCCGGCGTGGGTCTGGCCAAGGCGATCCCGGATGTGTCCGAGGCGGAGTGGGACCGGGTGCTGGACACGAATTTGAAAGGGGCCTTTTTCACCTGCAAGCACGCGATAACTCGGATGCGTTCGGCGGGGGGCTCCATCGTTAACGTGGCCAGCAACGCCGGAATCCTTCCCCGGTCGCACGATCCGGTTTATTCCATCAGCAAATTGGCCCTGGTCGGGCTGACCCGCAGCCTCGCCCTTTGTCATAGTGTCGATCGCATTCGCGTCAACGCCGTCTGTCCCGGCCCCGTGGAAGAGACGGACATGATGAACGCGGATTTTGCCGCGGTGGACGATCCCCAGCAACTTCGGCGGAGCTTGATCCAAGCCAGCCCGTTGGCTCGAGCCGAAAATCGCATGATCTCTCCCCGGGAAATCGCCGCCTCTATCGGTTACCTTTGCGGTGACGACGCGTCGATGGTGACGGGGACGGTGCTGGCCATCGACGGCGGAAAATCACTCGGCGTTCCCCCCGCCATTCGCTGACGGTCGGGCGACGGCCAGATCCGACGGACATTGGTGGGACGAGGTGGACCCTGGTTGCGGCGTCAGCTATTCTGAAACTCTGGGGGTGAAGCCGATTTGCTTGGGACAAATCGGTGGGGAGCGTTTCCAGCATTTTTCCATGGGACGAATTTATCTTTCTGTAAAAGGGACCCACCTCTCATGCCTTCCCAGCCACTTTTCACCGCTCATTGCTCGTTTTGGCGTTCGTCGGTTTCGTGCGCGTGGATCGCGTCCTTAGTTGTTGCGTTGGGGGTTGTTGCGTTGGGACTGGTCCCGCGAGTCAGCGCGGATCAGCACTGGCCCCAGTGGCGCGGGCCCGAGGCGAATGGGGTCGCCGAAGGGGATTCGTATCCGATTCGCTGGACGACGTCCGAGAATGTCGCTTGGAAATTTGAAATTCCGGGAATCGGCGCCTCCACCCCGGTCATCTGGGGCGACTTGATCGTGATCACCCTGGAGAAAGAGGGCCGCAATACGGTGCTGGCGCTGGATCGACAGGGAAACCCGAAATGGGAAACGGGGCTGGGCCGACTCGTGGCAGCTCGCAATCGCAAGGCGAGTGGCACGAACCCGTCACCAGTTACCGATGGAGAGCATATCTGGGTCTATTTCAAGAGTGGCGAGCTGGCTTGTCTGGACATGGAAGGCCGGGAAGTCTGGAACAAGAACCTCCAGCAAGCCTATGGAGCGGATACGCTCTGGTGGGACTTGGGCACCAGTCCCGTGTTGACGGAATCGCATGTCGTGGTGGCCTGCATGCAGTCCGGTCCCTCCTACCTGGTCGCTTTCGACAAGCGGACGGGAGAAGAGGCCTGGAAGCAAGACCGGATGGTCGACGCGCCGGGCGAGTCGGCTCAGAGCTATACCACCCCACTGGTGATTCGCGATGGCGACGAGGAACTCTTGGTCGTTCTCGGGGCCGACCACGTGACGGCACATGAAGCCAAGACGGGCCGGCAGCGATGGATTGTCGGGAATTTGAATCCTCGTCGAGCCGGCAATTGGCGATCCATTTCGTCTCCGGTCGTGGGCAGCGGGATGGTGTTTGCCCCCTATGCTCGAGGTGATTCGCTGACCGCGATTCGGCTGGGAGGCGAAAACGACGTAACTCGGTCGCACGTCGCGTGGTCCAACACGGGGCCCGCGGCGGATGTCCCTACCCCGGTGGCTTATGACGGAAAACTGTATGTGGTGACCGACCGCGGAACGGTTGCGATCATCGAAATGGAAACGGGCCGGACTCTATCGCGGCTCGAACTTCCTCGGCGGCGAGACGCCTATAGCGCGTCGCCCGTCTTGGCGGCCGGGCACCTCTATTTGACAAATGAGGATGGGACTATTTTCGTGGTTCAAGTCGAGGGAGATCAATTGCAACTGGTGGCGGAGAACGCCATGGAAGACTTTGCCGTGGCGACTCCCGTCTTCCTGGATGGTCGGATTTACATTCGCACGGACCGTTACCTCCACTGCATCGGCTCGGCCGAATGAAACCAGCCTGATCGAATTTTGGAAATGGTAAATTGGAAATTGGAAATTAAGAAAATAACATGATGGAAAACGAAGACCCCTCCCTGCTTCCCTCGGCCGATGTTTCCCGAGGATCACGGCGACAGTTTCTGCATCGTGCCTCCCTGCGGATTGGAGGAATCCTCGGGGGGGCGGCCGCGATAGGTGGTTGGAATCTGGAGGAAGTGGCGGCGTGGGCCGCGAGCGAGGAGACGGCGGAAGGCGAGTCGGCCGAGAAGTCATCGGAAAAGCGACTTCCCCGTGACAATTTGTTGGTTTTCCGCGACGAGTTCGGACGGGAGCGGCCGGTGGAAAGCGTGGCGGATTGGAAACGTCGTCGCCAGTCCATTCTGCGCGGGATGCAGGAAGTGATGGGGCCGCTGCCGAGTAATCGGAAGCGGTGCCCGTTGGAAGTTCGTGTCATTCGGGAGATGGACGAGGGTTCCTATGTGCAGCGGCTGATCTCGTATGCCGCTGAACCGGGGGGACGAGTTCCCGCGTATCTGCTCATCCCCAAGGAAGCCCTGACGCGTCCCGAGCGGACGCCGGCTGTCCTGTCACTGCTCGGAACCGGCATGGTGGCGACCGCCTTCAGCAAGGAGGCGATGGTGGAGACGGGATTTCCGCGATTTGAAGATCACCGGGACTACACCAGGGAGTTGGCCGAGCGAGGGTTTGTGACGTTGACGCCGGCCTATCCTTGGCTGGGGACGTACGAGCCCGATTTGAAGGGATTGGGTTATGAGAGCGGCACGATGAAGGCGATCTGGGACAACATTCGCGGTCTCGATCTGCTTGACTCCCTCCCCTTTGTCCGGCCGGGACATTATGGAGCGATCGGCCATTCGCTCGGCGGCCATAATGCCCTCTACACGGCCGCGTTCGAGAATCGGATTCAGGCGGTGGCGTCCAGTTGCGGGTTCGACTCCTACTTGGACTACATGGATGGCGACATCCGCGGGTGGGCCCAAGAACGTTACATGCCCCGTATCAAGGACTATCCCTTGGAAGAGATTCCATTCGACTTCCATGAAGTCCTGGGAGCCTTGGCGCCTCGAGCGGTCTTTGTCAACGCGCCGACGAGGGACTCGAACTTCAAGTGGAAAAGTGCGGCGAGGATCGTGGAGGTGGCGAGTCAAGTCTATTCACTCTACGAAGCGACTCCGCCTCGGATCGAACATCCCGACGCGGAGCATAGTTTTCCGGACGAGCAGCGGGCGGAGGCCATTGCCATGCTGCAGCGGGAACTGAAAACTCCCTTTCCCTAGTCCGCCTGAACTGGACTTCCCACATCGGTTGTCCCGGCAATGAGGTGTCAGCTTTGTGACACTTCACTGGTGCGAGTATTGCGATTGTCGCGATTGTCTGCCTGCTCGTCCGGGGGGCCGGTGTCGATTCGGTCGAGTTTGCGGAGAGCGGGAAACTGCCAGGCGATGATCAGCACGGTCAGGATGGTGCCGATCCCGCCGGAAACGACGGAGATGGTGGGGCCGAGGAACGGGTTGTCGGGGTCGTGGAAAAGCTGGGCGACCAGCCCTGATTCGAAGGCCCCCAGTTCGTTCGACATGCTGATGAAGACCCCGTTGACCGCGGAGACTCGGCCCCGCATCGCGTCGGGGGTATTCATTTGCACCAGAGTATGTCGGATGATGACGCTGACCATGTCCAGGACGCCGACGGCGATCAGCATGGACCAGGAGAACCAGAAGTCGCGGGAGAGTCCGAAGGCGATGGTGGCGATTCCGAATCCGGCCACGGACCAGAGCAGCGTGCGTCCGGCTTTGTTGCCGAGGGTTCCCCGAGCGATGACCAGGGACGTGGCGAGTGCCCCCAGTCCCGGCGCGGCGGCCAGCCAGCCCAGACCCCGTTCCCCGACGTCCAGGATGTCCCTGGCAAAGATCGGAAGCAGGGCGGTGG
>JBJHCD010000360.1:0-6323 GCA_050485845.1 Pirellulaceae bacterium
TGTAGGAGTACGAATGACACACCGCCGGTTTTCTTCTAAGTACGAAAGAGAAACCGCAGGGTGTCTTCGGATGCCCTGCTTGCCGACGCCGCTCCAAAAGTGGCCTCCGTCGGACATGCTCCGGCGGGGCCACGACTGGCCAGCTACAAACCCCCTAATAAAAGATCCTCTGGCGGCCGAGCAAGTCCGCTTCTTTCCGAGGGAACGTTCCGAGGCCGCAACGCTCACCCGCCAGCCTCGGAAGCGCTCCGTTTCCCATAATGCGCTGAAGAGATCCCAAGCCCCCTCACCCCTGAACACTGAACACGGAACACTGAACACGGAACACGGAAAACTGCCCCCTCACCACTCCCCCCCAAAAAACTCATCTTGCCTTACCCGGGGCTTCCCACTATTCTCCCGCCCGACGATCGCCACCGAATGACGTAAACGTGCGGTGCTGCTTCAGACCTCGCGATGATATGGTGTGACTTATGGGGTTTCCGAGGAAACATTGTTCCCCGCTCATTTGGCTCCTGGCCTGCAGCCTCTTGGCAAGCAGCACGGGTTGCATTGGATTTGCAAACTGGCTGGCCTGGGGACTCTGGGGCCAAAAAGTGCCGGCGGAGTTTCGTGGACTGGAAGGCAAGCGGGTCGCCATCATCTGCGCGACGAAAAGCTCCCCCTTTGAACCAGGTGGCATCACGGGATCGATCACTCGGCGAGTCGGCGAAACGCTGGCTCGAGAAGTGAAAGGGATCACCATTGTGAATCCCGAGGAGATCGCGGATTGGATTGACCGCAACGACTGGTTGGAAATGGACTACCGCGAGGTGGGTCGAGGCGTCAAGGCCGACATGGTGGTGGCCGTCGACTTCGAACGACTTTCGTTTCAAGACAATTCGAGCACCATCGTGGGTCGAGCCGACTTTACGGTCACGGTGTTCGACATGACTTCGGGCAGGAACGTGTTCCGCCGGGAAGTTCCCGAACATACGTTTCCAACCCATGGCTCGGCATCCGTCTCGGTCCGCAAATTCCAGCCACTCTACATGGACCGACTGGCCAGCCACATCGCTCAATACTTCTACGACCACGAATTCACCGATGGCTTCGGCTACGATGCCATGGTGCACTAAGGTGCCGAGTTGCCTTAGGACTTAGCCGGTGGCGGAAGCCTCTTCCTGAGTCTCTCCATCCTCGTCCCCCCGAATCGAATCGTCGCGGATCATGATACGCCGGATCGCGATCGCTCGACCCGTCGTCGGGTTGGCATCCACAATCGTTCCGCTCAGGCGGACATCGCGGGAGGCGACATCGAACCGAGTTGGCCGAAAGGTTCGAGTCGTCTCCATGACTCGATCAATCCGTCGGCCGAGGATGCTCTCGTAGGGCCCGGTCATCCCGACATCGCATTGAAACGCGGTCCCCTTGGGAAGAATGCTTTCGTCGGCTGTCGCCACGTGCGTATGTGTTCCCAGTACGGCAGTCACTTGTCCATCGAGATAGCGTCCCATGAGCTGCATGTCACTAGTCGCCTCGGCGTGAAAATCGAGTACTCGGACAATCACGTCCTCGGGCATCTTTCGGAGCACTCGATCGGCCGCCGTCCAGGGGCAGTCCACCGGCCGCATGAAGACTCGCCCCATCAAACTGAACACACCGACGGGGGTACCTCCTCGAGCCGTCACGACGGCCCATTCTCGACCCGGGGCCGTGGCCGGATAGTTGGCCGGCTTGACAATGTTCGACTCCCGCTCCAGCGTCTTCTGAATTTCCTTGCGACGGTAAATGTGGTCGCCCAGAGTAACGCAATCGACACCCGCTTCCAGGAGGGACCGGTAAATCACGGGTGTAATTCCCGAGCCATCCGCGGAGTTTTCCGCATTGGCGATCACCAAGTCCAATCCCTGTTCGCGACGTAGCTCGGGTAACCGTTCCACCACGATTTGGACACCAGGGCGTCCGACAATATCACCAATCAGAAGGATGCGCACGATGGGGAGGATTTCTGTCGTGAAACGGGATTCGGGAAGTTGCTGGACGACCTGAGTGAAACCAGGCGGGGTCATTATCCGGAATGACTCCGGGAAAATCTACCGTGCCAATTCGGTAAACCGGGACTCACGAACCACCGTCACCTTGATTTCACCTGGATATGTCAGCTGTTCCTCAAAGGCCCGAGCAATATCGCGACAGATCTTGGCCGCCTTCGTGTCGTCCGTGTCCCTGGCACTGACCAAGACCCGCAATTCTCGCCCCGCCTGGATCGCAAACGCCTGCTCCACGCCGGGAAATCCGACCGCGATCGATTCCAACTCCTCCATGCGCTTGACATAGCGTTCCAATGATTCACGCCGAGCACCGGGGCGCGAGGCACTGCAGGCGTCGGCCGTGGCAACGAGCATCGTATAGGGGTACTCGGTGATGATCTCATCGTGGTGCCCCAAGGCGGCGTGAACCACCTCGGGACCTTCTGAATGCCGCTTCAGGAGATCAGCGCCGATCTTGGGATGGCCTCCCTCCAGCTCATGATCCGCCGCCTTTCCGATATCGTGCAGCAAGCCGCAGCGTCGAGCCAGATCGCCGTTCAAGCCGACCATCTCCGCGAGAATTCCGGAGAGATAGGCGACTTCGATGCTGTGCCGAAGCACGTTCTGGCTGTAGCTAGTTCGGAAATGGAGCCTCCCCAGCATGTAGAGAACTCGGCCATGCAGTCCATGAATGTTTGCTTCCTGGGCCGCCTCCTCCCCCTTGCGCTGAATGAATTTCTCAATCTCCTTCTGAGTCTCTCCGACAACTTCCTCAATTCTCGAAGGATGAATGCGTCCGTCGGCAATGAGTTTGTCGAGGGCTTGGCGAGCAATCTCGCGGCGGACCGGATCGAAACCGCTGACGATCACGACTCCCGGAGTATCGTCGATAATGACGTCGATCCCCGTCGCTTTTTCGAACGAGCGGATATTGCGCCCCTCGCGACCGATGATCCGTCCCTTCATCTCGTCGCTGGGAATGTCCACCGTGCTGGTGGTGCTTTCGGCCGTGTGCACGGCCGCGAACCGCTGCATGGCGGTCAACAACATGTCGCGAGACTTCTGTTCGCAAACTTCCTGCAACTGGCGTTCATGACGCAGGATCATCGTCCCCGTCTCCTGACTCAACTCGTCCTCCAGGGCCTTGAGCAGTCGCCGAGTCGCTTCTTCCTTGCCGATCCCGCTGATCTCGTGCAAGCGTTGTCGCGGCTGGTCAATCGAACGCTGCAATTCCTCGCCCCGCTTGCCCGTCTCTTCGAGCTTATCGGCCAAGCGTCGCTGAGTCGACTCGACGATCTTCTCTTGCTTGCGAAGATCTTCGGCCTGTTGCTCGAGCGTCTCCTGGCGTTTGTCGAGCAATCGTTCGCGTTCGCGAAGTTCGCCTCGAACCTTGTTCAGCTCCTTCTCCATGGCTGCCTTGTGCAGCAGAGCGTTTTCCTTGATCTCGAGCGAGGCTTCCTTGATTCGGGTCGCCGCGTCACGATCCGCTCGCTCCCGAATCTCTCGTCCCAGCGTCTCGGCATCACGGAGGGCGCGTTTGTCCAGGAGGCGGACCACGATGAAGGCCACCACGAATGACACAATGGCAGATACAGCGGCAATGACCGCGGGATGATTCACTCGACGTTCCCTCGTTGGGTCTGCAGACCTTCCACGAGACTGCGGGGATACGCAAGCGATCCTCGTCGCGAACACTCATCGACTCGGGTAATTTACTTCATCGGGAAGTAGCCCCAAGGGTCAACGCACGACTGTCCATGTGATTTTGACCGCTCCAAAAGCAACAGACCCCCTGCGGCCCGTGGTTCGGCGTCGGTCATGTTTTTGGGATCGGTCCGGACCATTCGCCTCGGAAAACCCCCGCTCGCGACGACTTGCCCCTCTCGGTCGCTCATCCAATGTCGGACGGTGAACGAGGGGAGGGTCAAGCTGCCGGAGAAGGCTCCCTGAGCCAGTGACCGCTTGCTCGGCTCCCCTCCCCGATTCAATCCGGGGTGGAAACAGCCCACAACGGCCCGTAAGATCCTCAGCAGAAAATACATGTTTAAGACGAGGTTCCCTCAACCAGCTTCGAGCTCGTTCCCGTGGCACGGAGCCGGTTTTGTGAAGGTGTTCAATCGATCGCTTGCGAAACCACCCACATCATCCATGGTGTCTCCGCAGACGCGTGTCCCTGAGCTAGACGAAAAACGACATGGTGCACGTGCCCAAGTTCATGCGCCGGCCAATTCTCGCGACTCATTTCCCCACCTGCGACGACTATTATTCCTCGGAGGGGGAAGCTGATCGCGCTTCGACCAGCGGTTCATGGTACCAGAGTCAAGCCAAACTGCAACTGGGACTTATGTCCATGACTTTCCCATTGGAATCCCACGTCCGCCAGGCATGGCCCCCCCATCGTTGGCGGCACAAGGGCATTATCGTGGCGGTGTCCGGAGGCCCCGACAGCGTGGCATTGCTCCGAGCCCTCCAGCGGTTGAACGAGTCGCTTCCCCAGCCGACTCGTTTGACCGTGGCACACTTCCATCATGGCTGGCGCGGAGCGACCGCGGATGAAGACGCGCGGTTCGTGCGGGAGCTGGCCACAGAGCTAGGGCTTCCCCATGTGGAGGGGACGCCGGCCGAATTGGGACCGCTTCGGGCCAACCATGCCCTGGGCCCCGAAGGACGTGCTCGCGAACAGCGCTACGACTTCTTGCTGCGCGCTGCTCACCGGTCGGGTGCCCGTTATGTGGCGACAGGGCATTCGGCGGATGACCAGGTCGAAACAGTACTGCACCGCATCCTGCGAGGAACGGGGCTTCGCGGCCTCCGCGGAATTCCTCGCCGCCGCCGACTGGGCCCCGATGTTTCGCTGGTCAGGCCCCTTCTGACGGTTCGCCGAGGGGAGATTGAGCAGTATCTGCAAACCCTGGGACAGGCGGTTCGTCACGACGAGTCGAATGAGTCGACTCGGTACCTGCGGAACCGCATTCGGCGGGAGCTGCTTCCCGAATTGCGAGAATCGTACAACGCGGACGTCGATCGCGCGTTGCTTCGCTTAAGCAGCCTGGCCGAGGAGATGGCAAGCTGGTTGGAGGAGTTGGCCGACCAAGCTTGGAATGACTGTGTTCGAGAGGAGCAGGCGGCGGACCTTTCCCGCCGCGTCTCCGTTCGCAGGGCCGGCTTTCGCCTATTGGCCCCCTATCTGGCTCGGGAACTGCTCGTCGAAATGTGGCGCCGCCAATCGTGGCCCCTTCACGATCTCACTCAAGAGGCACTTCACGAGCTGGCTCGACTTGTGACCGACCGAGGGACCGAAACCATTCGAGTTCAAGCGCCGGGAGGAGTCGACGTGCGATTGAGCGAGGAGATTGCCGAGTTCCATCGGCCAGAGGAATGATTGAGGTACATCTCGACTCCCCCGTACGCCCCACCGATGGCGGTCACGATCCAGGTTGTGAGGTTGCGCAGGATGCGGGAGTGAAGAAAGTCTTTCAGGTCTGACATTGGTTGCAGAAGCGGATAACGATATGACGACGGCGATGGCCGGCGGCCGGCAAGTGGGACCGCCGATTCTAACAGAAACTGTGTGGAGAATGCCGCGATCGACCAATGCCGTGACCCTCCAAGCTCACGAACTGAATGGCCCAAGGCGCACGGCACATGCATGTCGCAAACACAAGATCATGACGACAAAGCAAGGCAGGAAAAACAGGACCTCCACGTAGTACACCGCAATGAACATGAGGAGCAAGGACAGTCCTTGAAT
Organism: Pirellulaceae bacterium; assembly: GCA_050485845.1. Taxonomy (GTDB): domain Bacteria; phylum Planctomycetota; class Planctomycetia; order Pirellulales; family Pirellulaceae; genus JBJHCD01. The sequence goes on from JBJHCD010000360.1 coordinate 5,764, forward strand.
GCCCGAACTGTGGAGGACAACCGCCGCGGCACCGATCCAGGACCTCATAATAATGGCAACGGCACACGCACCAGTAACGATAAAGAAGGTGCGAAGGGAGTATCTCGCAACACGTTGCACAAGGTAGGCAGCCGAGAGTATTGCCAGAATGCAAAGCAGTGCATTCAGTGAGATGACCGACCAGGAGAAATGTACCAGCCGAAGACTTCCGTCGGGGAGCTGCTGATAACTCTGATAATGCACGGGAAATCCGGAGACGTGGAACGCTCGGAATGTGCCGCTGGTTGCCGAGCGGCCCGCCGCATCTTCGAACCGTTCCGCAACGCGATCGTAGGCTTTGCTATCAACCGGTGATCGCGGAGCATTGGCCGAGACACTCCACGACACCCACAACAACAAGGCTAGCCATGTCCCAACATGCCAATTGTTCGGCTGATACTTATACATAACGCGAAGGCTCCCGAAGGGGCTCGTCACCCGAGACGCTTTCCAGAGCGAAGTGCGAAGTTGAGTTCCTTCAGTCGTCAACCTGCCCGGATACCGGCCGATCCTTCCCGTGG
>JBJHCD010000361.1:0-6316 GCA_050485845.1 Pirellulaceae bacterium
CTTACGGACCATCCACCCCCCTGCACCATCACTCCCCCTCACTCAGTTCTGATCTTGACCACCCACTTCCGGTTTCCCTTGCGTCGAAGGACTCCGAATTGGACATTGCCGATCAGGACGCGGTCGATTCGAACCGTCACGATCTCCGAGAAAAGTTATTGGAACTGGTGCGAGAAGAACCCGATGTCGCCGCGTCGGTACTCAGCCGATGGATCGAGGAAGCCGCCTAACCCGAACCTGCCCAACCCAAACCTGCCGGTTGGCCCTGAAGCGTCCCCATCCAGCCACCGTCAACCGACGATCTCCTATCTACACCCACATTGCTCCCTGGAAATATTTCCGTCGCCATGCGAACTTTGAACGGAACTTTACGAAAAGTCGCCCTGCTGGTTACCTCGGTCGACGAGCAAGCGGCGGACGACCTGCTGGAACAACTTCCCTCGGAGACGGCAGCCAAAGTCCGTCGCGCGATTGTCGAGCTACATGACATTGACAGGGAGGAGCAGCACGCGGTCATCGCTCAGTTCTTGGCTCAATCCGGAGTTGCAGCCGAGTCGAGCAGTGATCCAGCGGATGATGGCGTGGAGCTGTCACCTGAACTGGAGCGCAAGCTGAGTTCATCGAGTCCGGCAAGTGATTCCTCGGAATCGGTCGATTCCGCTTCTCCGAATCGTCCCGAGGAAGAGACTTGCTTTGCGTTTCTTCGCCAAGCCTCCTCTCCCGACCTGGCCGAGTTGCTCAAGAGGCAACATCCGCAGGTTGCCACCGTGGTCCTCGCCCACGTACCACCCGAGAAGTCGGCCGAAGTCCTCTCTTACTTTCCGTCGGAACATCAGATTTCGCTCCTGCGACGGATCGCCGATTTTCAAGATGTCGATCATGACGTTCTAAGGGAACTGGAACAGCAACTCGAGCAGCAGCTTTCGCCAGGGCCAACTCCGTTGACAGCTCACCTCACGCCATCTCCTGGGACGGAGATCGTCCAGGCCATTCTTTCGGCAGCCCGAGATCACGGTGGAGAACAATTGCTCAGCCGCCTGAAGGAAGTGGACGAGGCACTGCTTTCCCGTCTCGGACTGAAGCCCCAAGTCACGGAGGCTCAGGCCCGCGGTCCCTTGCCGGTGGCCGAAGAAGGGGAGGCCGAACCGCCGGCGTCGCCACAATCCGTTCCACTCGTCGTTCCGCGACGCCGGATTCCGATACAGTCCGGATGGCAATTTGCTGACATCATGAACCTCGGAGCGACCGAGTTGGCCCAGTTATTTCAAAACGTTGATCCCCACTCCCTGCTGGCCGCGCTGGCAGGCGCCGAACCTCACTTCGTCAACCGGATACTGGGACAGCTCCCCACGAACGACGCCCGGCGACTGAGAGAAAAGTTGCAACAGGCCCAGTCATGGCGAGCGGATGAGATTCTCCAGGCCCAAGTTCGTCTGGCTCAGACGGCGACGAGAATGTGGGAACAAGGCCTTCTGTTACGTCCCACTGGTCGCTCCGTCTCGCGAGCCGCATAAAGCGTAGCCACGCACCGAGACGGGGAGCGAAATGTGGAGTGAGACAGGAGTGAGACAGGAGCGAGACAGGGAGCGAGATGAGGATCGAAACGAGGACCGAACCGGGGAACGAAAGGGAATGAGATGGCGGGAGTCATTAAGCGACGCCAGAGTAACGAACAAGCCCCGGAATCCGACTCACGTCTGTTTCAGTTCGACGATATTTCTCGCCGAGCGGATGAGCTGGTCGAAACCGCTCGACAACAGGCGGCTCAGATCCTCGAGGAAGCTCGGCAAGAGGCTGAGCTGATTCGCGTACGTGCCGATCAGGAAGGACGTGAGGCCGGGAGACAAGTCGTCGAAGAGCAATCGCGGCGGGAACTGCACGCGCAGCTGGAATCCGCCCTTCCGGCCCTGCAAGCCGCCGCTCAATCGCTGGTCGCCACGCGGCAAGCCTGGCTGGAACGATGGGAAAGCGACGCAGTCCGACTCGCTTGTCGTATCGCCTCCAAGATGGTTCGTCGCGAGGTCCGGGAGGATCCTCACATTCCTCTCACATTACTTCGCGAGGCGTTGGAGATCGCCGCGGGACAGCAACGAGTTCGCATTCAATTGAATCCACGGGACTTCGAGTTGTTGGAGAATCATGCCCGCGAGGTGGCGCAACAATGGAGTCAGCTCTGCGTGACGGAGATTGAACCGAGTGACGCGGTTCCACCCGGAAGTTGTCGGTTGAAGACGGAGCATGGAGTGATCGACCAACGTTTCGACGTTCAACTGCAGCGCATCGAAGAAGAACTCTTGGGCTGAAAACTACTGAGCTGAAAACTATTGGGCTGAGAACAGATGGTTACGACCTATTTTCGACAACTCGAGTCGGTCTTGCCCACGGGACTCGTCGGTCGCGTGCGGCGGATGGAGGGAGTGGTGACCGCCGTGGCGGGCTTGCCCGCTCCCTTGGGAGCGCTGGTGGAGATTCATCGCCAGACCGGATCCCATGTACTGGGGGAAGTAATCGGCTTTCGCGATGACTCGACACTGATCTACCCCCTTGGAGACACGACGGGGATTTGCCGAGGCAATTCCGTCCGACTCGCACGGACGTGTCGCAGCGTGGGTGTCGGAGAGGGATTGCTGGGAAGAGTACTCAATGCACATGGGTTTCCCTTGGATGGGGGTCCCGGCGTGGAAATCGACGAGCGGCGGTCACTGCATGCTCCGCCTCCCCCGGCCATGTCCCGCCCTCGGATTCGAGAGCCGCTGGCGACCGGAATCCGTTCCATTGATGCCCTACTGACCTGCGGACGGGGCCAGCGTTTGGGGATCTTCGCGGGCGCCGGAGTCGGCAAGAGTGTCCTGCTGGGGATGATGTCGCGATTCACCGCCGCGGATGTGAATGTGATTGCGTTGATCGGCGAGCGTGGTCGAGAAGTCAACGAGTTCCTCCAGCGGGACCTTACCGCCGAGGGAAGGCGGAACAGCGTGGTCGTCGTGGCGACCAGCGACGAACCCGCTCTGCTACGCGTCCAAGCCGCGATGACCGCGACGGTGATTGCCGAATATTTCCGCGACCTGGGCAACGACGTTCTGCTGATGATGGATTCCATCAGTCGATTTGCCACTGCCCAGCGGGAAATCGGTCTGGCTGCCGGCGAACCCCCGACGACTCGAGGCTACCCGCCCAGCGTCCATGCCTTGCTGCCGAAACTGGTCGAGCGGGCAGGGCGAAGTGAGCGTGGGAGCATCACCGCGTTCTACTCGGTCCTCGTGGAAGGAGATGACTTGCATGAACCGATCAGCGATTCGGTCCGTAGCCTGCTGGATGGACATATCGTCCTATCTCGAAAACTGGCAAGTTCCGGTCACTATCCCGCCATCGATCCTCTGGAAAGCATCAGTCGCTTGACGACGGAAGTCTGCTCCGAGCGACATCAGCGCGACGCGATCACCATCAGAAGATTGCTGGCGGCTTACCGCGAACATGAGGATCTGATTTCCATCGGAGCTTACCGGCCGGGAACACAGCCTGGCGTGGACCTTGCGATTCGGATGCGAGATCCCATACGCCGGTTCCTCGAGCAACCGATTCATGAATCCAGCGATCTACCGACAACACTTGCTCAATTGGAGCAGCTTGCAGCGGTTAGCTAACCGCTAATCGCCACCTCCCTCCTCACTTTCCGAAAGTATCGATCGAGCATGAAAACGATCTTCGAAGGAACCTCTCCCCGATTGCATATGTTGCTGCGAGTTCGCATTGCGGAGCGGAACGAGTGCCGCCTGGCCCTCGCTGCCGTTGGGAAGTCGCTGGATACCATCGGTGGCCAGTTGTCCGAACTGGCGGCGGAAATGGAGCGACTCCAACGCTTGACTCGCCGAGTGACTCGTCCCGGTTCGGTCAATGTGAACCGAGCGATGGACTCCTACCGTTATGAGCGACTCCTGGAACTGCGACAGCAGCAGCTGAAGCAGCGAGAGGCAGCCACGCGGCAACTGGTCGAAGCCAAGCGAGAACTGGTGATCCATGCCGACCGGGAAGTCCGCATGGTGGAAAAGCTGCTGGAACAAGAGAATCAGCGACGCCAATTGCAGCTAGAGCGGGCTGAGCAACGAGCGTACGACGAGATCGCTCATCATCGGCTGGCCGGGTAGCGGCTTGCCCAATGCCCGGTACCCCATTCTCTGCCCGCCCCCCGTTCGGCAGTTGGCCTGAAGATTCGCAACCAGGCTGGACTGGAACTTCCCAGTATAACTTTCCAGCATCGGTTCCCGCGGCAGTTGGCCTTGATCAAATCCTGGAATTTCGCGAGAAGGGATGTTCGTTGGTCCGACCGGAAACCGACTCGCTCGCCTGACACGCCGCGCCGGGTCCCTGGAACGTTCGCCATGCCGCAAGAAGGCTTGACACCTTTTGTTTTTCCCGAGTTTGAGACGGATCCCGTCCCGGTCGACGGCCGGGAGCAGGATACCGAGCCGGGTAAGGAAGATGTCGAGCTTCCACTTCAGATTGAGTTGGGGCGAACGCGTCTGGACCAGGCCATCGTCGCGACATTGCGGGAGGGCTCGGTCGTTCCACTCGACAAGAGTGCCGGGCATTCCATGGACATCTACGCCGCTGGCCGTCTGGTGGCGCGAGGCGAGTTGCTGGTCATGGACGGCAAGTTTTGCGTGCGGATCACGGAGCGACTGATTCACGAGGATTCCGACTCGACCTGACCTTCAGCCGACTTTCCTTCTGGTGGCGGCCGAGGGGGCTTTGGGCCGATCGGCGAAACCGTGAAGAGGGGTTTCGTCGGAAACCGGGAGAACGGGAAACCATTTCAACGGGGACCCGCGGGTCCGCTTCCATCTCGCGCGGTTCCATTACAAACGGGAAAGGGCATTGGATGTTGGCACGAGTGGCAACTTGTCTGCTGATCGGACTCGTGATGGCCCAGTGCGTCTCTCTCGTGAATGCACAAGAGCTGGCCGGCACCTCACATTACCGGCTTCGACACGAGACTTATCCAGGTCGCGACGACAGCCCGGTTCGTCGGAAAGCGGAAGAGTTCGAGCCGGCCACTCAGATCCTCCCCGTGGAGACTCTGGTGATCGGCGAATCGCCCTCCATGAAACTTTCCCCGTTTCCTGAAGAACGGTCGGCTGAATTGAATCATTCGTCCCGGCGGAGCAGTGCATCTGTCGCCGATTCCATCGAGTCGCAAACTTCCGAGTCGCAAACTTCCGAGTTGCCGACTGCCGACTTGCCGCTTCCGCCGCGGCGGCGAGATCGACGGGACGCGGCCGCGGGCGAATCGTCTGTGATGCGTTCACCGATATGGACGGTCGCCAGTAGTCTTACGATGGTCGTCGGACTGTTTCTGCTGACCGTATGGGGAGCCCGTAAGCATCTACCTCAAGCAGCGACCCCACTGCCGGACGACGTTGTCCGAGTACTCGGAAGAGCGCCGCTTGCCCATCGTCAAACCATGCAGTTGGTCCGGATTGGAAACAAGCTGGTGCTGCTGTGCGTGACGCCTCAGGGCGCCGAAACCTTGGCCGAGATTCACGACCCCAATGAAGTGTCCCGACTGACAAGTAGTTGTGACCCCTCATCTCCAGACGTCATGAGCGAGACCTTTCGGCACATTTTGTCCGAAGTCCGAGATTCTCGTTTCTCGACTTCAGCAGCGGAAGACGAACAGCGGTTGCAATCCACCTTCGTCAGACGGCATGGGGGTTGAAACATCATGTCGGCGAAATTTTTCTCCGCGTGGCTCGCACTCCTGATCATCCTTCCGGGCGTCGCTTGGGGAAGTGAGGAGGCATCCGGGGACCCGGCCCAATCGATTCACAAGGAATCGGGGACACATTTCCTGGAAGGCATCGCCGGGGGCCCCGAAGCCTGGACCAGCCGCGAGGGGCTGGCTGCATCCCTGCAGACCCTGCTGATGCTGTCCGTCGTCAGTCTAGCCCCCGCCGTGCTACTGATGACGACCTGCTTTGTTCGGATCATTGTCGTGTTCGGCTTGCTTCGCCAGGCATTGGGAAGTCCGCAGCTTCCTCCCAATCAGGTTATCACTTCGCTCGCGCTCTTCATGACCCTGCTGGTCATGACCCCGGTCTGGAACCAAGTCTATCGCGAAGCGATCCAACCTTACACGGCGGCCGATTCGACGATGTCACTGGAGGAAGCCTGGCAGGCCGGCACAACTCCGATTCGCGACTTCATGAGCCGTCAGATTGTGGCGGCCGGCAACGACCAGGATGTCTGGCTGTTCTATGATTATCTTCCTCCCGATACCGCTCCGCCCGAGTCGTACCACGACGTACCATTGCAGGTG
>JBJHCD010000362.1:0-6298 GCA_050485845.1 Pirellulaceae bacterium
GACAGCAGAATTACTGAGTCAAGCATGATGGAAGAGGTCACTGGTGGATAACGCAGCCCAGCCTTCGTTTTTTCAGCGACATGAATTTCTGTTGCGGCGATTGCACTCCCTGACCGGTCTGGTTCCCGTCGGAGCCTACATGGTCGTACACCTCCTGACCAATGCCAGCGTCTGGAATGGGGCCGGGACGTTCCAAGCCGCCGTCCACCAGATCCACAGTTTGGGAGCGATCCTCCCTCTGGTCGAGTGGACCTTTATCTTCATCCCGATTCTATTTCACGGCATTTACGGCCTGGTGATTATGCGGGAGAGCCAGCCGAACAATGGCAGCTACCCACTTTCGGGAAACCTCCGCTACACCCTACAGAGGGCCTCGGGGCTGATCGCCTTCCTCTTCATCGGCTGGCATGTTTTCCACATGCACGGGTGGATCCATGCCGATGCTTGGGAAGAGTTTGTCGCTCCGTTCGGGGCAAATTTCAAGCCCTACCACGCCACGACCACCGCCGCCGCCGCGATGCAGCAATCATCGCTGGTGATGGCCGGCTATGCGATCGGCGTGTTCGCCTGCATTTTCCACTTGGCCAATGGCGTCTGGACCCTGGGGATCACCTGGGGCTTCTGGACGACCCCGGCTGCCCAGCGACGAGCCAACTACATCGCCGCCGGAGTCGGTTTGGTCCTCCTGGCCATCGGTGGAGCGGCCTGGAGCGGTTTCGCCCTGAAGATCGACGCCTCAAACGCGGACCAGATGCGGGAGATTCGAGCCCTCGAGGATCGGTTGCTGCAAGATCGAATCGACTCGGGTCTGCTGGATGAGAAACAGGCCGAGAAGAAACGAGCCCGACCGTTGACCAGTGGCGAGACCGCGGAAGCCGATCCGTCGGCCAATGAATGACAGAACTAGCGAATCATCGAAACATTGAGGTACAACTGATGGCGAAGCAACGAGTCATGATTGTCGGCGGTGGATTGGCGGGCTTGGCCGCGGCCATGAAATTGGCGGAATCCGGTACCGATGTCGACCTGATGAGCCTCACGCCGGTGAAGCGATCTCACAGCGTCTGTGCTCAAGGCGGAATCAACAGTGTCAACGACCAAACTCGGCAACTGGGCGACAACGAGTGGAAGCATTTTGACGACACGATCTACGGCGGCGACTTCCTCCAGCACCAGCCTCCCGTCAAGGAAATGGCCTATTGGGCTCCGAAGGTCATCGACCTGATGGACCGACTGGGAGTCACCTTCAATCGAACTCCGGAAGGCTTCCTCGACCGCCGCCGATTTGGTGGAACGCTTTTCAAGCGAACCGCTTTCGCCGGCGCGACCACCGGCCAGCAACTGCTGTATGCACTGGACGAGCAGGTCCGGCGGTGGCAGACAGCAGGAAAAGTGAAACTATACGAGTTCTGGGATTTCCTCGGCCCCGTACTGGATGAAAACGGCGTCTGCTGCGGTTGTGTCGCTCAGGACCTGGTCACGATGGAGATCCGAGCCTTTCGGGCGGACGCCGTGGTCGTGGCCACCGGCGGATGCGGCTTGATTTACGGCCGCAGCACCATGTCGATGGCTTGTACCGGCAGCGCTGCCAGCCGATGCATGCAGGCGGGAGCCAAGTATGGGAATGCCGAGTTTATCCAGGTTCATCCCACGGCGATTCCCGGAGCGGACAAGCTTCGCCTGATGAGCGAATCGGCTCGAGGCGAAGGGGGGCGAGTCTGGGTTCCCAAGAAGGCGCAAGACCCTCGCGACCCGAAGTCGATTCCCGAGTCGGAACGGTATTACTTCCTCGAGGATCGCTATCCGAAGTACGGCAACCTGGTTCCCCGCGACATTGCCACTCGCGAGATTTTCAGCATCTGCGTCGATGAGGGCCTGAGTGTCGAACCGGGGCGTCAATGTGTCTATCTTGATCTGACGCATATTCCCAGAGCGGAACTGGACCGCAAACTGGGAGGCATCCTGGAGATTTACGAAAAGTTCCAAGGGGTCGACCCTCGGGAAGTCCCCATGAAGATCTTCCCGGCCGTCCATTACTCGATGGGAGGCCTCTGGGCGGACTTCGAAAAGAATGCCGATGGGGGCCTGCAGCCCGGTTCTCCTCGGAATCAGGTCACCAACGTCCCGGGACTCTACGCCATCGGAGAATGCGACTATCAATATCACGGTGCCAACCGGTTGGGAGCGAATTCGTTATTGAGCTGCATCTTCAGCGGTTTGTTTGTTGCCCCCGGCCTGCAGAACTGGTTGTCCAGTTTGCCGAAAGCGGCGGCTGATCGGCCCGACTCGCTCTACGCGGGAGCAACCGCATGCCACACCGAACGGCATCACCAGTTGCTCGGCAGATCGGGTGGCGGGGAAAATCCCTACCTGATCCACCAGGAACTCGGAGACGTGATGACCAAGACAGCGACCGTGGTTCGCCGCAACGAACAACTCGAGAAGGGTCTGGCCAAGGTTCAGGAGTTGGCCGAACGAGCCCGAAAATGCTCTCTGTCCGACACGGGCAATTGGACCAACCAGAACGTGGTCTTCACCAAGGCGTTGCTGGACATGTTCCCGGTCGCCATCGCCATCCTCAAGGGGGCACTGGCGCGGGACGAGTCTCGTGGGGCCCACTACAAGCCCGACTTCTCGATGCCCAGTCTATCGTCCACGGATCCCGCCGAGCGTCGTCAAGAGGCGGAAAAATGGTGCGATCAGTTCCAGAAGAACACCGAGAAATGGCTCAAGTCCACCATCGCGGTTTGCAAGGACGATGATGTCGAACTCTCCTACGAGGAGGTGGATACCTCTCTGATTCCGCCTCGCCCCCGGCTCTATGGCCTGGTTGGGGCCGAAGTCATCGACCAGGTTTGGCGAGAAAGGCAAGCGGCCGGAATGAACCAATCCAGCAATGGAAACGGTTCCGGAGCGGCACAAGGTTCCGAGTCGAAATCGGCGACGGCTGTCTCCTGACGGAAGGTCGTCTTCCGCCGAGCCGAAAAGTTTCCCGTCGGGGTAACTCGAGTCTTGAGCGGCTACCCAGCGACTTTCCTCCCTGACCGAACATCCACTACAAATCTCCAGCACGAAGTGAACAGATATGGCCAACACACAACAGTCAGCTTCAGCTTCCGGTTCCAATGGGGCGAATGGGTCGAACGGTTCCAGCACTCCGAAGCGGCCCGAGTTCATTGACGTTCGGATTTTGCGACAAGATGGTCCTGGGCGAAGCAGTTACTGGGAACGGCATCGTATTCGGTATGAGCCGGAAATGAACGTCATCAGCGTCCTCCAGCGCATCGCCGCTCAGGCCAAGACCGCCGACGGCAAGCAGGTCGCCCCCGTGGCCTGGGACTGCAACTGCCTCGAGGAAGTCTGCGGCGCGTGCACGATGGTCATCAATGGGCGAGTGCGCCAATCCTGCTCGGCCCTGGTCGATCGCCTGCTGGAAGATCATCCGGGCGAGATTGAACTGCAACCGATGACCAAGTTCCCGGTGGTTCGCGACTTGATGGTTGACCGGAGTCGGCTGTTCCGAGCCCTGCAGCGGGTTCAGGCCTGGGTCCCCGTCGATGGTTATTACGACATGGGACCGGGTCCGCGGCAATCGCCCGCCCAGCAAGAGGTTTCTTATCCGCTGAGCGAGTGCATGAGTTGTGGATGCTGTCTGGACGCCTGCCCGCAGTACACGAAGGTCGAACTGCAGCGGCAAGAGGGAGAATCGGACGAGGCATTCGAACAACGAAAGAACGCGGCACACGACACGTCGTTCATCGGTGCCCACGCCATCAGCCAGGCCGTGCTGTTCAATTCGAACCCGACCGGGAAGAACACGGCCGACGAGCGGCTGAAGGGTCTAATGTCCCCAGGAGGGATCCAGGCCTGCGGGAACGCTCAAAATTGCGTGGCCGTCTGCCCCAAGGGAATCCCGCTGACCACCTCCATCGCACGTGCCGGCCGAGCTACAACGCTGTATGCCATCAAGTCCTGGTTCGACCGCTGAAAATGATGGGCCGCTGTGAACGGGCGGTTGGTATCCTCCTATTTTGTGACTTCGGGTGTCGCTGCCCCGAGTGACGAAGCGATTTAGGGGCTAGGAATCTCGTTGCCGCTTGCCGCGCTCGCGAAAAACAGCGACTCCCCGAACTCCGCCCGCCCGAATTGGGCGATCATCCCCTGCGCTTTGGAGGAAAGCAGGAAGTCGATGAATTGCCGTGCCTCCTGCCGGCGCGCGTGCGGATGTCTCTTTTCGCTAACGCGGATCACGGTGTAGGGGTTCTCTAAAGCCGGGTCGTTCTCGACGACCACTCGCAATTCCAGTCGCGAGCGATGTGCCAACCACGTCGCTCGGTCGGTCAAACAGTAAGCCTGCCTTTCGCTGGCAATCCGCAGCGAGCCAACCATGCCGACTCCCGCCCGCAGATACCAATCTCCGTCCGGCTCGGCCCCCAACGTCCGCCAGATCTCCAGTTCCTTGTGGTGCGTCCCCGACTCGTCCCCGCGAGAGACAAAAAAAACGCGGCTTGCCGTCACCCGCGAAAATGCCTCGTGAATCGATGTCTCATCGGCCAGTTTCGCGGGGTCATGCTCGGGACCCACGAGCAGGTATTGATTATCCATGACATGATATCGAGCGTCACCGTAACCTTCGCGAATGAATTGTGCCTCGGCAGCGGGTGAATGCGTCAAGAGCACATCGGCATCTCCTCTTCGCCCCAACTCGAGTGCTTGACCACTTCCAACAGCAATCACGCGAACGTGGATTCCCGTCTGCCGAGTGAACTCGGGCAGTAGTTCATGCAGTAACCCACTATCCCGCGTGCTGGTCGTAGTCGCCAGCGTCACATATTGTCTCCCTTCCCCGCCGGACCGGCACCCAGCCAGGATGGCAGCTGCCACCACCGTCCCCCAAGTGAACCACCAGGACCACCGGCAATGATTTGGATCGTGCCGCTTCAACAGATCATCCTTCCTGCCACAAAATCCACAGTCCGACCATCTCGAGGAGACTCGAAGAACTGATCCGGAGTGGCAATCTCGATCAATTCCCCATCCAACAGCAAGGCAATTCGCGAAGAGACACGGCGTGCTTGAAACAGATTGTGCGTTGCCCAAATCACGGTCATGCCCAACTCTCTATTCAAGTTCAAGACCATCTCTTCCACTCGAGCCACATTGCCCGGATCGAGATGGGCTGTCGGTTCATCCAATAGCAACACATCGGGGTGCAAGACCATGGCTCGCGCCAGTGCCACCAATTGCACCTGCCCACCGGACAGGGACCGGGCCGACTGAGCGGCCTGGGGCTGCAGTCCGAATTGACGCAGGAGCGGCTCGACGCGCGACGCCGTCTCTCGCGCCCGTCGCAATCGCAAACCGTATTCGACATTGTACCGCAACGTTCCGGCCATCAACCGGGGCCGCTGATCCACATAGGCCATTCGTCGCCGTTGAGCCAGCGTCATGGTGCGGGGGGTATAGGAAACTCCCCGCCATTCCAAGTCCCCGGAATCATATGTTTCCAGCCCCGCCATCATGCGCAACAACGTGCTTTTCCCAGCCCCAGTGGGACCGATCAAGACGAGAATTTCGCCCCGGCCAATCGACAGGTGGGGAATCGATAACCGAAATCCCGCCCCTTGTTGTTTCGCGATATCTCGAAGCTGAATGCAGGACTTGTCGGTCATCGAGACACCCCAACTCCGTGGAGAATACCGATCACTACATTCACCAACAAGGCAATGGCCAGCAGCACCACCCCCAACGTCAAGGCAAAGTGAAAATTTCCCTTGGAGGTTTCCAGCACGATGGCCGTCGTCAGTACCCGCGTCTCCCCTTCAATATTTCCACCCACAATCAAGACTGCGCCGACTTCGGAAATACTGCGTCCGAAGGCGACCGCCAACGCCAATAAGAGGCCTTGTCTCGCTTCACGAAAGACGGCCCAGCGGCACTGCCACTCGCTCCCTCCGAGACCGCGAATCTGCATCATCATTTCGGGATGCACACTGGCCACGGCGTTCATGCTGATTCCGACAATCAAGGGAAAAGCCAAGAGGGTCTGAGCGAGTATCATGGCCGACGGCGAAAATAACCATCCCAGGAAAGCGAGTGGGCCACTCCGGGAAAGTAGTAGATAGAGCCCCAATCCAATGACCACGGGAGGCAAGGCCATCCCGGTGTGGACCAGCACCGTCAGCCAGAACTTCATTCGGGGTCGAAGGAATCCCAACCAGACGCCGACCGGAATGCCAACCAACGAACCAAGTGCCACGGCAGTTACCGAAACGCGGAGGGAAAGCCCGACGATGGG
>JBJHCD010000363.1:0-6296 GCA_050485845.1 Pirellulaceae bacterium
GCCCAAGGCCGCAAATTACCTCGAGATGCTCAGCGAGGCTTTCTGCGGCGCGCTCATCGGCGCCGGTTAACTCGGCCACAGCGAACGGGGGATAACAAGGTCCTGTACTTTGTCGATGTCTATGCCAACTGGTTCGATGTCCAATTGGCCGAAGCATTGCTGGCGGTCATGGAGCACAACGGTATCTCGGTCTATGTTCCCCCGCATCAGCTTCCCTCGGGGATGCCCGCCATGGCTCAGGGAGCCGTCGACGATGCTCGACGCATGGCCCAGCGAAATGTTCCCCTGCTGGCCGAGGCGGTGCGGCAGGGCTACCAGATCATTACCACGGAACCTTCGGCGGCCCTCTGCTTGCAGCAGGAATACGTGCATCTGCTGGGGGATGACGAGGCACTGCTGGTGGCCCAACATACCCACGATGCCTGCGATTACCTGTGGCAACTTCACCAAGCCGGAAAGCTGGAACTCGACTTCCGGCCGATCAATGCCACCGTCGGATACCATCTCCCCTGCCACTTGCGGTCACTCGAAGTCGGTTCTCCCGGCGAAAGCCTCCTGCGGCTGATTCCTGGTCTCAGCGTGCAGCGAATCGAGAAAGGGTGTTCGGGAATGGCGGGAACCTATGGCCTGAAACGCCGCAATTACCGAGCCAGCCTGCGGATCGGCTGGGGATTGATCTCGGCCCTCCGCGGACCTCAATTGCAAATCGGGGCGACCGAATGCAGCACGTGCAAGATTCAAATGGAACAGGGTGCCAGTAAGCCGACACTTCATCCGTTGAAGCTACTCGCTCTCGCCTATGGGACGCTTCCCGAAATTGCGCCGCTGCTGACCACGCGGTGCGAAGACCTCGTTGTAACCTGACCGACCCCGTACTTGACCGACTCCAGACTTGACCGACTCCAGACCTGACCGACTCCAGACTTGATCTGATTCAGACCAGTCCTGGTCCAATGTCCCCCAAGGGCCGCCGGCCCCAGGAACGAGCCCTCATGAATTCGACTCCCAACCAACCGATGGCCGGATCGAGCGTCCCAGGCTCTGCCGAGTCAAACGCTCGAGATAGCTCGCCGAATACAATCCGGATCCAGGTCAGCTTCTTCGCGCTCGCTCGGCAATTGGCCGGTCAGTCTCAGATGGACTTGTCGCTTGCTCCTCCCGCCACGATAGCCGATGTCCGGCGGGCACTGCTGGAACAGGCACCAGCACTCGCCTCGCTCCTCCCCCACTCGATGTTCGCCATCGGCACCGATTACGCCGGGGATGAAGCCGAAGTGCGTGATGGGGATCAGCTGGCCCTTATTCCTCCGGTAAGTGGCGGGTAGCTCGGTGACCAGCGACGACGTTTTCTGGGGATGGGAAGGGTAGGAATTTCAGCGAGACCGATTTCATGATTCAACTGACACACGACCCGATCGACTCGGCGGCCGTCCTTCGGGAAGTCGCCTCCCGAAACGCGGGGGCGGTGGTTTTGTTTCTGGGAGTGACGCGCGAGTTCACTGGGGATCAGCAGACCGAGTCACTCGATTACGAATGCTTTCCCCCCATGGCGGAACAGAAATTGGCCGAATTGGAACAGTCGGCTCGCGAGCGTTGGCCTCTGACCGGATGCTGCCTTGTCCACCGGTTGGGGCATCTGAAGGTGGGGGAGGCCAGCGTGGCCGTGGCCGTCAGTTCCCCTCACCGCCGAGATGCGTTTCTGGCGGGGCAATGGTTGATCGACACCCTGAAGGAAGTGGTCCCGATCTGGAAGAAGGAGAATTGGCGAGACGGAGGCTCCGATTGGGTGCACCCCGGTGTGCCCCCCACCGACTCTCGTCCATAATGAATCATGAGAGCCGCACGTACCCGACAGGTCCCCGTGCAGAGCGAGTACCGTGCAGACGCCGTCTGCCGTGCAGACACCGTGTGCCGTTCGGACCGTGTGCGGCGACGGCCCAGCTGCGGCATCAGCAAGAGGCCGGAGCACAAAGGACCAAGTTGAGACCGAGGCGACGATCAGGCTTGGCGACTGGCCAAGACGAGAGACTGGCCGTGGAGCCCCCAGCCAAGGAGAACTCACCGTGACAGAAGGACCCTTGATCGACCGATTGGGTCGAATTCATACGAATCTGCGGGTCAGCGTGACCGACCGCTGCAATATTCGGTGCTTCTACTGCATGCCGGACGAGAATGTTCAGTTCAAGCCGCGGAGTGAGATCTTGACGTTCGAGGAGATCACCCGCTTCGTTACGGTAGCCGCGAAGTTGGGGGTCGACCGCCTCCGTTTGACCGGTGGTGAACCGCTCGTCCGATCCGACCTCCCGCAACTGGTCGCCATGCTGGCTCGTATTCCAGGAATACGAGACATCGCCTTGACGACCAATGGACTGTTGTTGGCCGAACATGCCGAAGCGCTTCGCGCGGCGGGTTTGGGACGGCTGAACATCAGCTTGGACGCCCTGAGTGAAGAGAATTTCCAGCGAGTCGCTCGGCGCCCCGGATTATCCAAAGTCCTGGAGGGAATCGCGGCCGCTCAAGCCGCTGGATTCGATCGCATCCGATTGAACGCGGTCGCCATCCGAGGTTTGACCGAAGCGGAGCTGATTCCGCTCAGCGAGTTCGCTCGACAGCACCAGTTGGAACTTCGCTTTATCGAGTTCATGCCTTTGGACGCCGAGCAGAATTGGCAGACCGACCAAGTGTTGTCGGGCGAGTACATTCGAGCGCGACTGGAGGATCGATTCGGCAAGCTGGTGCCGACCGAGCGTCCGGATCCCAGTCAGCCGGCGGTCGATTATGCCTACGCCGACGGCCGGGGACGCATTGGGTTCATCAATCCAGTTTCTCAACCATTCTGCTCCGACTGCAATCGTCTCCGAATCACGGCGGAGGGGAAGGTCCGTAACTGCCTCTTCTCGATCGAGGAGTGGGATGCCCGACCACTGCTTCGTTCGGGAGCCCCCGACTCGGATTTGATCGGCCTGCTTCGCGACTGCATCGGAGCGAAGAAGCCGGGGCATGGAATTGATTCCGAGCAGTTTGTACGTCCCGACCGGGCCATGTATCAAATCGGAGGTTGAATTTCCGTCTCCATGTTCCGATGCTTCTCGCTCGTTTCTCGCTCAACTCACATCTGCTGAATCCCCGCGCCGATGCCTCCACGCGTCTATTTAGATAACGCGGCCACGAGCTGGCCGAAACCGGATGCCGTTTACGATGCGGTGGATCAATACCTGCGCGGGAATGGGGCGGCCGCGGGGCGGGGAGCCTACCAGCACGCGATGCTGGCATCTCGTCATGTCCAGGGAGCCCGCCGGCAGGTAGCAGCTCTCCTGGGAGCCGAGGAATCCCAACGAATCGTCTTTGCTTTCAACGGCACGGACGCCTTGAACCTGGCGATCCATGGCCTGCTGAGGGAAGGAGACCACGTCATCACGACGGATGCCGAACACAACTCGGTCCTCCGCCCCCTCGCTTTCGCTCGGCGGCATCGAAGTGCCGAGGTCACGCATGTCCCCGTGGATGGCCGTGGACTGCTCGACCCCGACCAGATCCGACAGGCGATTCGCCCCACCACGCGTCTGATCGCCATGGTGCACGCCTCCAATGTCACGGGAACGATTCAGCCGCTGGATGACGTGCTGGCGATCGCTCGCGAGCACGACCTCCTGACGCTCGTGGATGCCGCGCAAACCGCCGGCCACCTTCCGATCGACGTTGCTCGTCGAGGCATTGATTTGTTGGCAACTTCCGGACACAAGGGTCTGCTGGGGCCACTCGGCACGGGCGTGCTGTACGTGGGGCCCCGAGTGGAATCGGAGGTGCTGCCACTCCGGCAGGGAGGAACGGGAAGTATCAGTGATCAGGAGGAGCAGCCGGATGCCCTTCCGGATCGACTCGAATCGGGAAACCACAACGTTGCCGGGCTGGTGGGACTCCAGCAGGGCGTCACGTTTCTGCTCGAACAGGGAAGCAAGGTTCGCGAGCACGAGTTGCGACTCACTCGGCGTCTTCTGGAGGGGCTCGAGTCCTTGGAGCCCTGGGAGGTCTTGGGGCCGACGTCGCTCGAACATCGTGTCGGCGTGGTCAGTCTTCGCCTGCCGGGCGTGGACCCTCAGGATCTGGCCGCCATCCTTGATGCCGAGTATGGTATCGAGGTTCGGAGTGGCCTGCACTGCGCGCCTCGAATTCACCGTCATCTCGGCACGGCCGATGCGGGAGGCACGCTGCGGTTCAGCGTCGGGCCGCTGACCCAGGAAAGTGATATCGACCTGGCCCTGGATGCCTTGGCCGAATTGGCTCAACTTCCACACTGAAAATTTCGATCGGCGGATTCCACCGAGGTGAACGCCGATTCCCCGGATCACCCTTTTGAGAACTTGGAGCAATCCCGCATGGCTTCCGAACCCTGGTATCACGAAGGACTTCGCTTTGAATGCAGTCAATGTGGTGACTGCTGCACCGGCGCGCCTGGCTTTGTCTGGGTCAATGCCGAGGAGATTTCGGCCTTGGCGGCGGCGGTGGGTGAACCGGACGTGCAGAGCTTCGAGCGGAAATATGTCCGCAAAGTCGGTCTCCGAAAAACGCTGGATGAGCGGGCCAATGGCGATTGTGTCCTCTTCGATGCAACGGCTCGCAAGTGCACGGTGTACGACGCGCGACCGCGACAGTGTCGTTCCTGGCCCTTTTGGGAATCGAATTTGAAGAGCCCGGAGTCCTGGCGCGAGACGTGTCGCGTCTGTCCGGGGAGCGGCGAGGGAAAGCTGTACACGCTGGAACAGATTGAAGAGCAGCGAGGCAAGATTCGCATCTAACAAAGACGAAGCCCTCCCCAAGGGAGTCACGAATGGATAAGCGAGCGTTCGCCGGGGGCAGAACTCTCGCCAAAGAAAAAGTCGCAGTTGGAAGTCATATTAAGGTCGTTCTCCAACCACAAGGAGCGGATGCGGTACGACGAATACCTGCGTGAAGGCTCCCCGATCGCCAGTGGTGTGATCGAAGGCGCATGCCGACACTTGGTCATTGACTCTTGTCTGCCCACGCTCACTCACCCTCGGATAGCTAGTCTGAATTTTGCCGCACTCGCGCAAGGATAGCCCGGCGCGCGGCGACCTTCGGATGGTCCGGTCCATGCGACTGTTCGTCGATCGCTAGTGCTTGGAGCAAGAGCGGCTCGGCCTCCCTGTAGTTTGCCCGGTGGTACAGGTATTGACCCGCAAGGCCAAGCAAACGAGCCAACTCGTCATTGGCGATTCCGAGTCTTTCAGCGTGGGCGGCCACGGAGGCAATATGTGCAAGCAAACGCTTGTAAAGGGGCCAGCCGGAGACATCCCCAGCGACATCCGCGTCCAACAGTTCATTCACGAGCTGCACAATCCATTGCACCCACCGTCGGCGGTCTGCGTCCGAGAGTCGATCATATGCAGCCGCCTGGACCAACCGATGCATGGAAAACGTTGTCTTCGAACGTTCCAACAAGGAAAATCTACAAAGTGCTTCTATCGCAGCTTGTCGCTTCCAGTCCATGCGCAGCGTGTCCAATTCAGGCATATCTGATCGCGCAGCGCCCCTGTCAAGCAACAGATCGACCGGAATATCGTCCGGTGACAGAAATGCACACAGATTCAAGAGCACCTCGCAGTCGCTCGATTCCTCCCGCGCCCGTGCGATACTCAAACCAAGTGAAGCGGCAACCGTCGTGCCGTCATATTTCGGCGACGACATGCGAACGGCCAGCAACGGTGAGTTCTCTTTCAATAATCGAAGGTATTCGATCATCGTCAGGCTGGTGTGCCGGAGATAAGCGGTCGCCAAATCCAGGGCCAACGGGAGGTCGCCCAACGCGCTGGCGACCCCGTCGGCCGCCTGCCGTTCGGCCACAAGCTCCCCTTCGGACGAAGCGCGATCCATCTTTCCAACTCGCTGCAGCAGGAATCTGACCGATTCGTCGCGCTGAAAGACTTCCACGTGAAGCTGTGCCGCCCTACCCCGCCAGTTGGTATTCTGCGACGTGACGACAATCTGGCCAGCCGTGCCAGCCGTGACACGGGGCAAATACGATTGTATAACCTCCGGAGACTGCACGTTATCGAAAACCAGCAACCACCCTGTGTGACGTTCGAGCCAGTCCCGTACTCCATCGATGACCAGTTGCTGATCTTGCGAATCCTTCTCGGGCAAGTCGAGCGCGTCGGCGAGTGCGGCGAATTCGCTGGCCAACGTTGGCAACTGCTCGCATCGCATCCACCATACCACCTTAAAGTCGTCGGCATGACGATAGGCATACTCGACCACCACTTCCGTCTTCCCGACAC
>JBJHCD010000364.1:0-6291 GCA_050485845.1 Pirellulaceae bacterium
GTCATTAGTCATTAGTCATTAGTCATTAGGCATTAGGCATTAGGCATTAGTCATTAGGCATTAGGCATTGGTTGGTGGGGTGTGGGGTGAGTGAGTTTGGGCCCATTGGAAGTTTCTTTGAGTTTTTGCGTTTTTGAGTTTTTGCGTGTTGGAGTTGACGTCGGATGGCGCGTAAAGATCCCGAGCATGTTCCGGAAATTATCGATTCCAAATTCAATCGTCGGCCGGCCGATACGGCGACATATCGTAGTAATTGCCAGTCCGGCTACGTCTTCACGACGGCGGTCGAAACGGCGGCGGGACAGTCGCACTTCCACCATATCCTTCCCATTCAAACTCTGGGGTCCGCCTACTTGTCCCCCCAGGACAAGAAGGACTTTTTTCACCAGTGCATGGCAATGACGGAATGGGATATCAACGATGGACATAATCTGATCGGCTTGCCAACCAAGGCCGTCTACCGCTCACACGAAGGAAGTCGGAAAAAATCGGAGATCCTTCAGCTAAGCGGCCTGGCAGCCTCGGAAGACCTGAGCGCCGAACGAAACGAGGCTGCTCGACAAGCCATCTTCGGCGCGATTCCCGATCTCCCTTGCCATCAGAATCAGCACGACGTTTACAACATCAAGGTGATCAACCATCTGAAGCGGCAGGTCTGGCAGCCCCTGGTCAAGGAGCAGAAAAACTGCAAGCTCTCACCAGTTGCCCTGCGGGAACGCCTGAGAAACTCCTCGGATCACTGGCGGAAGTTTCTGGTTCGCCGCGGGGCCGAACATCA
This sequence comes from Pirellulaceae bacterium, assembly GCA_050485845.1. GTDB lineage: Bacteria > Planctomycetota > Planctomycetia > Pirellulales > Pirellulaceae > JBJHCD01. The sequence continues at coordinate 779 of JBJHCD010000364.1, forward strand.
AGGGGCCAGCCACTGCTGGGTCCACCGGAACGACCGCGGTTATCGCAGCTTCTGGTATGTTCCCTTTTCGATGCATCCCGGAACGCCTCCCAAGGTCCCGCCGCCGCCCGACCTGTCCGGCGTTGCCAAGAGCGAGCGAAAGGCTTGGCTAAGCTCCCTCTTTTCTCGTTGATCCCCGATAAACTACCGCCGCGGAGAAAAAGTCATGGGCTACAAGATCTGGCAAAACGACTACCAGGAGGGGTTCGCGGTCATCACCTCTCCCGATGTCGAGGATGCTTGGGAGTTGGACGAGGGAACGCCTCGGCTCGCCAACTGGCCCGAAGATCTCGAATGCGGCATGGATGACACTCACCCCACGGATATCGAACTCTCCGATAACCTCTATGGCACGGAGTTCAATCTGGTATCTTCACGAGTCAAGGAAATCATCGAAGCCGAGGTCGAGCCGGGACAAGTTGAATTTCTGCCGGTCAAGATTCGCAATCACAAGGGCCGAATCGAGAAAGCTCCCTACTTCCTGCTGCATCCGCTGGAGTGCGTCGAGTGTATCGACATCGACGCCTCGGGAGTCCAATGGAACGAGATCACCTCGGACTTGATTGCCACCATGGACGGCCTGGTCATCCATGAAGAAAAGATACCGGAGAATTTAAAACTCTTCCGCTTGAAGTTCCTCGGATTCGTTGTCCTGGTACGTGACGACCTCATCGAAAAACTCGAGCAAGCCGGTCTGAAGGGCCTTGAGTTTCGAGAAACCGATGGCTATACGGGGATCGAGTAGATGCAATTGTCGGAAGTCGCCCGCCTCTGCCAGGACGAGATACTCGACCATGCGGCGTATCTGACCAGCGATCCGCCCATGTCCGAGTCTGGACGAGTCATCGAAGAACTCTCACGGCTCTGCCAGGCTTATGCCATCTGCATGCTGCTGGACGAAGCCGACGACCAGCAATTTCGGGAACACTTGCGCCGGAGTGCCTGCGCGCAGCGTTATTTTCGTCGCAAGTCGGCGGTCCAAGGCAATACCGATGATCGCCACTTGGGTATCTCCCGCAGTGAAGCGTTCCTCGATGCACTGGTGGCTGGTGAGTTGCAATTGGCTCGTGACCTCGTCATGCTTTCTCCGACGGAGTGGCATGAAGGTTGGGAGTATGAAGACGACTACTGCTACTACCGCCTGCTCCACCAGATGCTGGAGCAGGGGGAACGGTTTTCGGCGGAGTCGGCCTCGGACTGGCTCCAGCGGTTCGAGCAGGTCCTGGAGGGCGAGGCGTCGCCGCGGTGGGATATTTGCCAGGCGTTTGCGGTGCGTGACCTCGATGGGCTGCGAGCCCCCCTGTACGATCTACTCGGGGAGAAGGCGACTCGCGATGACGCTCGGCGACCCAACATTGTCAGTTCGGGATTCCTGTTTTGGCCGCAAAGTTTCGTCTCGATCGAAGCGTTGGCATTACTGCGACTTGCCGAGCTACTCGGAATGCCGATCAACGATTCCTTTCCGTTCTGCCCCGTCGAAGCCCGCTTGCCCCTGAATGATCAGCCTTTTACCGATATTTTTCAGCAGCTTGAAGAGGCGATTGCAGCCGATGGATAGTCCCCGATGAGTGTCCCCGTGGAGAACCATTCCCCGCTGGTCATGCAACCCATCTTTCTCACGGATCGCGACGGGGCACCGGTGCTGGTCTGTCTCTTCAAGGGGACCTTCCTGCTCGACCGCCGCTCGGAACCCATTCTGCGGCTGGCCGAACAGCAGCAGCCGATTCAGCTCGCGGGCAAGTACTGGGGGGATCCGGAGCATTCCAGCTATCAGTACGAACCCGAAATCGCCCTCATGAAGCCCTCCACCGACGTGGTGGTCATCGGCCATGCCGTGGCTCCTCGCGGAGGCACCAAGGAAATGGATGTCCGCCTACGCCTTGGGCCGATTGACAAGATCATCCGAGTTGTCGGAGACCGACAGTGGGTAAAGCGCCTGGGGATTGTGGACATGACCAGCCCGCTTCCGTTTGAGCGAATCCCGCTGACCTGGGAGCGAGCCTTCGGGGGATGGTCGAGTCTCGAGCGAAATCCAGAGGTCGATCGCTTCGAGCCGAGGAATCCGGTTGGAGTCGGATTTCGGGCGGCGGTCTATCGGGACGAAATGCCGCTGCCCAATCTGGAAAATCCGAGGTACCGCCTGCAGCAATACGGCCAGACACCCCCACCGGCGGGATTTGGATTCGTGGCTTCCCACTGGCAGCCCCGGGCCGCTCGAGCCGGCACCTACGACGCCGCTTGGATGCGGGATCGAGCCCCTTTGCTGCCGGTTGATTTTGATCCCCGGTTTTACCAGGGGGCTCCCGATGATCAAGTAGTTGAATCGGGATTGAAAGGGGGCGAGCGAGTCGAAGTGACCGGGATGCACCCCTCGGGATCCGTCGCTTTTCAACTCCCTCCGCTCACCGAGCCGGACACTGTCGTGCACCTCCGAACAGGAACCCCCCAGCGGTTGAAAACTCGGCTCGATACGGTGATCCTGAACATGGATGAGAACCTGGTCTTCCTACTCTGGCGAGCCCATCTCCGCTTGCCCAATGGCCCACACGACATCCGACAGATCCAGGCAATGGTCGATGGCCACAGGACTTTGAAAGGCGAAATTCCGGCAAAGTGAGTAGCATTTTGGGGATGAAAAAGTTATTCATGGTGGGGTAATTTCCACCCTGTCCATCTGAGGACCACCAGCCATGTCGACGCCCCCCTGGCTGAAGAGCTTATTGGAAGAGCATCTGGAAGAACTCGAGATGCTCGGCGAACATCGCCGCATGGCCCTCGAGGACGAAGACTACACGATCTCCGACCTGCTTGAGTTGGATCAACGCATCGAAGCCCACGTCGACGCGTTGTTGTTGGCCCGAGATTCGGTTCTGCCGACACTGCTGGCGGGACTGGAGGCCGACGAGGCGATGGTGGTCTTCGCTTCGGCCTTCACCTTGTTGAGGATGCGGGATGCTGAACTGGCCCAAGCGGTGATCCGACAGTTGCAAGTGGCCGAGGGCGAGGCACTGGATGGGTTGCGGGAGGCATTGTTGTTGGCGCCGCTGGAATTTGGAGCGGATGAGGTGCTGCAATTGATACCGGCGGCGCCCGGTTTTCGGGCGGTGGCGGCGTTGGAAATCGCAGCCATGCATGGACGCGTCGATGCCTCGGAACCTCGACTGATGCAGTTATTGAACGACACGGAACCCGATATTCGAGCCGCCGCGTGGCGAGTTGCCGCGCTACTCGACGCCCGGGCGGCACGTGCTGGTGGGACCAACATGCCCTGGAGGCCGCCGGGATGACTCTGACTTTCCAACAGCTGACAGGTCGCCGAGGGGGACACCGGGAAATCCTGGTTGATGGCCAGTCGATCCGTGTCGGTCGGACCGAGTGGGCCGACTTCGCGGTGCCCGATGACCCACGAATTTCATCGGTCCATTTCGAGTTGCGGTGGGATGGCCATCAGGCGGTCATCCGAGATTTGAACAGTAGCAACGGAACGCGCGTCAACGGTCAGCTGGTGACCGAACATGTGTTGTCGAGTGGAGACCTGCTGGTCGCTGGTGAAACGCAATTCACCGTGCAGTTCGCGGTTCCCCAGCCCTCTGCGTCGGATCAGCGGGCGACGGTCCGAGGGACGATCGTCAACCCAACGAAGGCCACCGTGACAATGAATGAAACGGTGAATCTGGGATCTCCCGGGGGAATATCGGTTCGCGCTGCTTCGTTAATCGATGACTCGCGGCGCCCCTATTCCGTTGGACTTGCCGACCCCGATCCCACCGTCCGCCAGGCGGCCCTCCATGCCGCGGCTTGGAGTCGCCAGCCTTGGTTGCTGGACTACTGCCGGAGGACGGCCGAGAAGCCGCACCCCGCCCAGGATGCCGAACTCTGGATGTTCTCCGTTCTCGCCGAACCCTCCGATCTAAACCGAATCCTGCGGCTGGCCCAGGTCGTGGAATTGGGAGCGAGGCGATACCAGCTACTGGGGACTTACGGCCATCCGGGAGTCCTTCCCGAGCTTCTACGGGCCATGCGTGCCCCCGCCCTCCCGACGAAAGTGGCGGCCGGGAAGGCTTTTCAGCAAATAACCGGCGTTGATATCGAGTCGGGGGAACGTGTCGTGCTGGAACCGGATCGGGGAGATCAGGAAGCTGAGGACCCACTGGAGCGAGAGTTTCTCGACCCGGAACCGCTACCCGACGTGGAACGCGCCACGGAGTACTGGCAGTCCGCTCGCCATAAATTCGACTCGGTCACCCGACTTCGCCACGGCCGGGACGTCAGCCGGTTTCCCTCCCCCGAGGTCCTGGTGCAATTCGATTTGGCCAGTCGCCGGGAAATCTGCATGAGGGGGAATTACGAGGGGACCTGGAATGGCGGCCCACGCACCGGTCTGCGGTATTTGGTCTCCCCGCCAAGTCATGGGAGAGGATCCTGAGGGGGAGTTGATCCGATTCCCATCTTGGCACAGACTACTCGCACGATGAAGTCTGTGCCAATCAACCTCATTTAGAACTAGCTCGACAAGGATTGAATCGAATGGGACCGGAAGAACGCGCGCATGTGCTTGGATTGTCGTTTCCCGAACAGGCCCCTGGCTACCTGAATCTCTGTATCCGCACGGGGAACCTCTTGATTACTTCGGGGCATGTCAGCGATGCCAAGGGGATTCTCGGGAAGACACTGACCGTGGAACAGGGGTATGAGGCGGCCAAGGACTGTGCCATCAAGATTTTGAATTCGGTCCACCAGGAACACGGAACGTTGGACGGCTTGCGAGTGATCAAGCTGTTGGGCTGTGTCTATTCGGCTCCTGATTTCACCGATCAGCACTTGGTCATCAATGGTGCTTCCGACCTTCTCCACGAAATCTTCGGCAAGGAAGGAGACGGCTATCACGCTCGAAGCGCCCTCGGCTTCGCCGCTCTCCCAACCGGCGCGGCGGTGGAGGTGGAGGCTATTTTTGAGATCAAGTCCTAAGTCGGCTCGGTTGCGATTGCGGGGTTTATTGAAGGCTTCGCGATGATCGCGTGGAGTTTTTTACCGCCAGCCAACTCGCGGAGATCTTGCGCAGCCTTTGAAAGACCTTATGGAGTATTTCGGCAGGCTCAAGCCGCGGCGGAGTGGCGATGTGATGGGGGGAACACCCCGGGGCAGGAGGAGTGGAAGGAAATGGAATTGTACGTAATACGGCACGCGCAATCCGCCAATAACGCGTTGCCGGAGGAGCAAAGGGTCGAGGACCCGGCGATCACCGAGTTGGGACACCGGCAAGCCAAGGCACTGGCGGACTGGATCCATTCGGCCAATTTGGACATTCTGGTCACCAGTCCCTTCCGCCGCACGCTCGAGACAACGGAGTATATCCGGCAACGGGTCGATGTCGTTCCACAAGTTTGGATTGACCTGCACGAACAGGGAGGGTGTTATGCGGGCCACGATCCCTCCCGATATGAAGGGCGGCCCGGGATGACTCGGCAACAGAT
>JBJHCD010000365.1:0-6284 GCA_050485845.1 Pirellulaceae bacterium
ACGCGGATCCGAGGCGGGGAGGAAACCGAGTTCCGCCATGACCAGCAGGCTGGCATCAACGGAATCGCAGCCGTACGACTGGACGAAGGAGTTCAGCTTCTTGTTGAATCCTTGATCGCAGATTTCAGCGTGCAAGGTATCCCGCAGCTTTCGCCAGCGGTCGATGGGGCCGTCGAGCCCGTAGCGTTCGGCGTCCTTGACCGCTCGGTCAAAGGCGACCCAGGCCATCAGCTTGGAGTGGGTGAAGTGCCGACTCGGGCCACGAACCTCCCAGATCCCTTCATCGGGCCGCTGCCAAACCTGCTCCAATCGGTCCAGCAACTCTCGCTCGATCCGCCAGTCGTTGTCTTCCGCGTTCAGCCCGAAATGCCGTCCCAGGTGGAGCGTGTCCAGTACTTCTCCAAACACATCCAGTTGGAATTGATCATAGGCTCCGTTCCCGATCCGCACGGGGGGAGAGTTTTCGTAGCCGGGGAGCCACCCCAACGTGGATTCGGGCAACCGTCGTTCCCCCGCAACGCCGTACATAATGTGCAGCTGAGAACCTCGACCCGCAACCGCGCGCAGCAGCCACTCCCGCCAAGCTCGGGCCTCTTCGACATAACCGCATTGGAGCAGGGCGGCGAGCGTGAAGGTGGCGTCGCGAAGCCAACAGTAGCGGTAGTCCCAATTCCGTTCACCTCCGATATGTTCCGGCAATGACGTTGTCGGGGCGGCCACGATGCCTCCGGTGGGCTGATAGGTCAGGGCTTTCAGCGTGATCAGCGAACGGACGACCGCGTCGCGCCACTCCCCCTGATAACAGCAACGGTCCGACCAATCTCGCCACCACTTCGCCGTGTTGCTGATGGCGTCGTTGGCGTCGATCATCGGGTGTGGATCCTTGTGGGAAGCATGCCAGTTCAGCACGAAGGGAAACTGCTCGCCCGCCGAGACGTCAAAATGGGCCACGGTTCGCATGTCTTCGCCATGCATGGGGACGCGTGTCCGCAGATGGAGCGTTTCCGGTCCGGCGGTGGCCAGCATCCCTCCGACTTCCTTTCGGACCCAGGGGATCACGTTGCCGTAATCGAAACGGACCACGAAGTCCATTTCCATGGCGACCTTCCCCTTTTTTCCCTCCACCAACCGTACCAGATCGGGTTGCCCACTTCGCAGCGGCATGCAGTCGGTGATGGTCACCTCCCCGGTCTCTGTCGTGAACGTCGTTTCCAGCACCAGTGTTCCCGGTTGATAGGCACGCGTCGTCTTGACGATTTTCCCCTCGGGCGCGATCTTCCACCTGCCATGGTCGGAGGTTCCGAGAAGAGCGGCGAAACAAGCGGCGGAATCGAATCGAGGGAAACAGAGCCAATCAATGGAGCCGTCCTTCCCCACGAGTGCCGCTGTTTGACAGTCTCCAATCAGTGCGTAATCTTCGATGCGCAATGCCATTCTTTGATCTCCTCGAGGTAAATGGACTCACGAGTGTAGCAGTTGGCTTGCGAAAGCCAACTCGGCACCGCACAATGGGCTTCCCCCACACCTCGAAGGTGTCGTGCCGGGGCGCGGAGTGGGCCGCGAGTCACGATCGGCGAGCGATTCCCGAGCCACCCTGAGCCGATTTGCGAAACCGACGGGCGGATGCCGAAAGTGGTAACCGCTGTCGTGATTTAAGGAAAGAGGAATATTGTCGATGTCGATCCGGATTCCGACCATGGAGGACGTGTTCGAGGCGGAGAGCCTGATCGCCCCCCACGTCTCCCCTGCCCCGCTAATCCGTTCCCACTCGCTCGAAAAGGAACTCGGTTTACCGGAAAACCGCCGAGTTTGGCTGAAGGACTACGGCTGGACCCCGTCCGGTTCTTTCAAGCTGATGGGGGCTTTGAACTGGATGGCCCACCAGCTGGAGCAGATCGGAGATCGGCCCGTGGCGGCCCATTCCTCGGGGAATTTCGCGGCCGGAATCGCCTACGCCGGAATGCGATTTCAGCGGCGAGTGATTGTGGTCATGCCGGAATCGGCGCCCCGAGTCAAGTTCGAACGGACGCGATCGTTCGGTGCGGAAGTCCGGACCTACGATATTTCACGAGACCACGAAACAGGAGATCGGGAGCGAATCACGCGAGAAATCGCCGAGAACGAGGGGGCCATTCAGGCCTCCCCCTACGATGATCCCTTCGTGATTGCGGGGAATGGAGTCGGCGGGCTACATACAGCTCGGGAATTGAAACAGGACTCGAGAACGATCTCCCATTTCTTCTGCCCCGTTAGTGGGGGAGGGCTAATGGCGGGCCAAGCGATTTCGATCGCACACTACTTTCCCGAGGCGAAAATTATTGGAGTCGAGCCTTCGGGAGCCGACGATTTTCGCCAATCCCTCGCCCAAGGGACCAGGGTCAGGCTGGAGCGTCCCACCAGCATTTGTGACGGTCTCCTGTCGTATGACGTGGGGCAGCACAATTGGCCCATCCTGCAGCGATTGGTCAGCGAGGGGGTGGCCGTGCCGGACGACGAGACTCGAGCCGCCATGCGCTGGATCTACGAGCGACATGGACTACGGACGGAACCGTCGGGGGTGATTTCCGTGGCGGCACTCCTGGGAGGCAATGTCGATCTGCACGGCGACGGTGATCTGGTGGTCGTGATCAGCGGGCGGAATGTGGATGAAGCGGCCTTTCGAGCCTGGATCGACTTGGCGAATTGACCTCGGGGCGTGGCTGACCTACACCTTGGGCGTCTGGTTTTCCTCGCTTGCATCCACCCAATCCCGCGCGGAAGTCATCCACTGAGTCATCCACTGGGTGGCTCCGCCGCCTGTTCCCCCGGTTCCACCACCAGCAGGTTGGAAGCGAGATCCTCCACCAAGCGATTTTCCAGGCCATCCACGTGGCTGCGCTGCCGGCGAAGGTCCGCCGGGCGCTGTCCCTTGGGAAGTTTGCCCAAATGACAGACCGGTTCTCCGGGACTGACGGCCGGGAGCGTGGTCATGCCGATAACGACCCCATTGAACGGAGCACGCAGTACGCTCTGCTCGTGACCCAGCAAGTTAGCGTGAGTCGCCAGGGCCTGGTCCTTCTCGACAATTTCTCCCGGTTTGACATGAAAATGAAGAAATCCTCCTCGTTCGGCGCGAAGCCATTTCGTCTTCTCGATCACAATTTGGTACGGAGGGACATGGGGATTTCCTTCCAGCATGCCGAGGCTACGCAGTACATTGCGAATGCCACGAGTCGCCGTTTCCACAATGCTCGGCTCGACCTTCCAGACCTCTCCCCCTTCCATCACGATCGTGGGGCAACCTGCCTCGCAAGCTTCCCGCCGGAGGGCGCCCTGCGGTCCTCCGCCGTGCAGAATGACTTCCGTGCCGAATGCCTGAGCGAGATACCGCACGGCGGGAATCTGCAGATTCGCCCGAATGCTGGGGTAATTCGTCCGACGAACGGCCGCCGTGTGCAGGTCGATGCCGTAATCACAGCGGGAGACGATTCCATCAAAGAGTGTCCTCGCCATGCGGCTGGCAAGACTTCCTCGAGCCGACCCGGGAAAGCAGCGGTTCAGATCACGGCGGTCGGGCAGATATCGAGAGTGACGGTCAAAGGCCAGAAGGTTCAAGACGGGAACCAGAATCACGGATCCTCGGACCAGCTGAAACGTCGTGTCTTGAATCAATTGCCGAATGGCACCTGTTCCATTGACTTCTTCGCCTTGCTGGGCGGCCGAGATTAACACGACCGGCCCTTCCTCGGTCGCTCGGCGAATATGCAGCGGAATTCGGAGGGTCATGCCGCTGTAACTTTCGCTGACGGCCAAGGTCACGTCGTGTCCCGCTCCGGGTGAAATGGGGAGCCCTTCCCAAGGGTCCAATGGCTTCTTGTCATGCCGCAGAGTCATGGCATTATTCCGTGGGGTCCGGTAAATCCTTCAACTTCGGTTTTCGGCGTTGACGCACCCGCTCGGGGATCATGGAACGCATGGAATCGAGCTTTCCGAAGCAGAGCAAGCGGTCGCCCGCCTCGAAGGTTCGGGACGAGGTGGGGTTCGGGACGACCGTGGTGCCTCGGTACATCGTGAGCACATTGATGTCTCGATTGCGGAGGCCGGAGTCTTCAATGGTTTTTCCCACGAACTCGGATCCGGCGGGAATGTGGATTTCCGTTACCCCGTAACCTCGACTGACCGTCAGACGTTGGCGAAGGTCGATCTCCGGAAAATCGACCTGGGCCGCCGTGTAATCGATAATCGCCCCGGCGATATCGAGTTGCGTGCAGGTTTCGATCCCTTCGAGTCCGGGGGAGGAATTGACTTCCATGACCTTCGGGCCATCTTTTCCCTCCAGCATGTCAACGCCGGCCACTCGCAGCCCCATGATTTGAGCGGCTCGAACCGCCGTCTCTCGATACGACTCCTCCAACTCGACCTGCTCCGCATGTCCTCCGCGATGCACATTGCTGCGAAACTCCTGACCTCGCGCGACTCGCCGCATCGCCGCGACGACATGGTCCCCCACTATCAGCGCTCGGATGTCGCGTCCCTTGCTCTCGGCGACAAACTTTTGAACCAGGACGTTTTGCCGAGTACTATGGAGGGTTTCGATAATCGCTTCCGCCACGTTGACGGTATCGGCGAGAATCACTCCGACTCCCTGAGTCCCCTCGAGCAACTTGATGACGACGGGAGCCCCTCCCGCTCGCTCGATGGCTGGCAAGATATCCTTCTTGTCGCGGACGAAGGTGGTCTTGGGTATGCCGATCTGATGCCGACTCAAGATCTGCAGGCTGCGAAGCTTATCCCGCGAGTTGGAAATTCCGGCCGACGAGTTGGCACACCAGACATCCATCTGTTCGAACTGACGCACGACGGCCGTGCCGAAATAAGTGACGGAAGCACCGATGCGGGGGATCGTGGCGTCGTAGGAGCTGAGTTGCTTGGAGCGATAATAGAGCTGTGGGTCTCCTTGCTGCAAGTCAATGGAGAACTTGAGCGTGTTGAGCACCTTGACTTCATGGCCTCTTTGGGCGGCCGCTTCGCGGAGGCGACGGGTGCTGTAGCACTTGGGGCTGCAAGAGAGAATCGCCAGCTTCATAATGTTCCTTGTTCGGGAGGATTGGTCGGTAAAGTTCCATCGGAGCAGTTCGTCCTGTCACCCGCCGATGGTGATGGATCTTCGGGAGTTGCCGGAGACGCCGGTTTCCGCCGCTTCCGCTTGGGGCGGCCGCCATAATACGACTTGCCCGGATCGACGAACATCCGGCCGCGAATGGCTTCTCGCCCCAGGAGCATCCGAAATCCCATGGCGTCCCGGTTGGCCAGCGTCAATTCGATCGGCCAGGTTTTCTGCAGGATGAATACGTGGGTTGCGATGACGATTCGCCGAGTCGCCTTGCCACTGGAACTGCGAACATGACGGAAGTCCAGTACTTCCGCTTCCGCCGTTATCGAAGTCGCGGCACTCCGCTGGCGTGGATGAATATCGAACCGGACATAGGTCCTGCCATCACGCTCGAAGGTCTCAATATTGAAAGCGTGAATGCTGGAGGATCGGGCTCCCGTGTCTACCTTCGCCTTGATATGGGGAATTCCCAAATCGGGAAGCGCAACCCACTCGCGCCATCCGAGAATTGGAAAAGAGGAAGAGGCTGTCGAGTGGCTTCCATCCATAAGGGATCGACTAAGTCAAGAGGGATGCGTTAAGTAGGCTGCGTCAGGAAGGACTTAAGGTATCGAGCACTTTGCGATGCGGCCTCTTCGGGCCCCATGATTTCCCCATAGGCTTGGTGGACCGTGACATGGCCCGAGTAGTTGATGGCTTTCAGGCCTTCCATGACCGAGTCGAAGTCGACTCCCCCCGACTCCCAGATCGGCAGGTGATGAAAACGCCGTTTCCCCAGAGACCATGTCTCCAACTCCACCGGACCTTCCGGGTCGAGGCGATGATTCTGCAAGTAGACGTTCATCAGGTAGGGCTGAAGGATTCGGAGCGCCCCTTCATCATACGGCTGACCGCAGAGCATCAAGTTGGCCGGCTCGTAAATCAACCCAAAGTTTTCTCGGCCGATCGTCTCGAGAACCTCGACACACTGCTCCACCCGCTCAAAGATCGTCGTCGTATGGCACTGATGGGCGAGTCGCAACTTCCGCTCGGCCGCTTCGTCGGCCGCCCGCTGAGCGAATGGGATATCGTCTTCTGACTTCAGGCAGACTCGAATCAGATCGCATCCCACTGCCTCCGCCACATCCAGGCTGGGGCCGATGTTTCGTAAACTTTGTGGCCCCTTTTCGTTATTCAGGGGAACGTCAAAGTC
>JBJHCD010000366.1:0-6281 GCA_050485845.1 Pirellulaceae bacterium
CGCCCCGCCTCGCCGGCGGCCCCAATGGAAGCGCAGTTGACATCAGCCAGCACACTATCGGCGGCCTGTTTCGACGCGGCGGTGCCGACTCGTCCCATCGCCACGCCGATGTTTGCCTGCTTGAGAGCGGGCGCGTCGTTGACACCATCCCCCGTCATGGCCACGATTTCGTTCTGGTCCTGAAGAGCTCGCACCAAACGGAGCTTATGTTCGGGCGCCACTCGTGCGAACACATTGACTTTCCCCACGGTGTCTCGTAGGTCCGCGTCACTCATCCCGGCCAATTCACTTCCGTTCCGAGTCCCCGCGTCGGTGAGGATCCCGAGTTGCCGGCCGATCGCGGCCGCGGTGGCCCCGTGATCCCCCGTAATCATCTTCACACTGATCCCGGCCCCTCGGCACACCTGAATCGCCTGGATCGCTTCCTCGCGTGGCGGATCGATCATGCCCAGCAAGCCGAGGAACCGCAGTCCTCCCGCCACATCCTCGGCGGTCAATTCCTGTTTTCCGGAATCCACTCGACGTTCCGCGACGGCGAGGACGCGCATTCCCTGGGCAGCAAGCTCGTGGACGACCTCGGCGATCCGAGGGGAATCGACGCCCGAGCAACGAGAAGCGACGACTTCCGGGCCTCCCTTCAGGAAGATTCGTCTTCCCTCGCCGGGAATTTCGTGGAGTGTGGCCATCCACTGGTTCTCGGATTCAAAGGGAAGGACGTCGAGACGCCGGCACTCCGATCGTAGCCGGTCCACGGAGATTCCCAGCTTTTCCTCGGCCACGACGATCGCGCCTTCGGTGGGGTCTCCTGTAATGGTCCAATGCCCGCGCTGCTGGTGGAGGGTCGCGTCACTGCAGAGAACGGCTGCATGAAGGACGCGGGTCAGGCTTTCGCGATCGGTGACCTCATGTCCCTCCTGATGAATGTCGCCGCGCGGCTCATAGCCGACTCCACCCAGCTCATACGAGCCACCAGGAGTCCAGACAACGCGAATGGTCATTTCATTGCGCGTGAGCGTTCCTGTCTTATCGGTACAGATGACGGTCGTGCTCCCCAGCGTTTCCACGGCGGGAAGTTTGCGCACAATGGCGTGTCGGCGCACCATTCGTTGGACTCCGATGGCCAGGGCGATCGTCACGATCGCCGGTAACCCCTCGGGAATGGCGCCGACGGCCAACGCGATGGCGAAGATGATCGTTTCTTGCAGAGCGGCGACGAGGCTGGAATCGGTTTCCCACATCGTGCGGGTGACACCGATGAAGAGCATGAGGACGGTTACCGCCAGAATTCCAAGCGTGATGGTTCGGCCAATTTCCGACAGAGCGCGAGTGAGAGGCGTGGCGAGATCGGTGACGTCGCGCAGCAGTGCCGAGATCTTGCTCAGCTCGGTCCCCATCCCCGTGGCAACCACGACTCCCGTTCCAGTTCCGTAGGAGACGAGCGTACCGGCGAAAGCCATGCAGGCGCGGTCTCCTAGCGGGGCATCTCGGGAGACGAGATGTGCATTTTTCTCCACCGGAACGGATTCCCCGGTTAGCATCGACTCATCGATGCGGACGTTCTTGCTACGGAGCATCCGGAGGTCGGCCGGAACATGATCACCCGGAGCCAGCGTACAAATATCTCCGGGAACCAGTTTCTCGGCGTCCAAGGTTTGCTGCCGGCCATCGCGCTGTACCGTGACGTTCCGGGGCACCATTTGACTAAGCGCCTCGATCGCATTTCCGGCTCGATACTCTTGAAAAAATCCGATGATGGAATTGATCAGAACAACGGCGAAGATAACGATCCCGTTCTTGATGCCGTCTCCCTCCCAATCCACGAGCGTCGCGATGCCCGCCGAGGCGATCAGGACCCAGATGAGCGGGTTGTTGATTTGCCGTCCGAGCAGAACGAAAAATCCGTCTCGTTTGCCTCGGGGAACGACGTTGGGGCCGAATTTACGGAGGCGTCGTTCCGCTTCTTCGGTAGAGATACCTTCGCGAGTCGCCTGAAGTTGAACGAGCGCCGCGTCGGGATCAACCGCATGAAATGGATAAGGTTGGTCATTTCTCTCGATCCTTGCCGGTGACGAAACGTCACTCGCCGGATCCTCATTCGATGAATCCGTGTCCGATGAACCGGCATCCGATGAACTGGCAATCATAGACGGATATTTCCTGGTGCCTCGTTTGTCGGGGACTTGGCCGAGTACGCTGTCCGGCGACGGTCAATTAGAGTCACGATTGCTTTCCCGAACAATGCTTCATGGGCGGCCTTCCGCGAAGGCTGTCATGACTCTTTGGGGACCAAGAGGCCTCCAGTAGAGGGTCGGCGGGATCTGCAGGGGGGGTGGCGGTGCGGCCCCGTAGGACTCGAGAATTATTTTGTAGACATTGCCAAGAACCGGTGCTAGCGTATGGCCGTTTGCTCGTGGCGATACACTTATGGAGCGTCTCGCGCGCCCAACAATGATCGATCGAGTCTCCCATACTTTGAGACGGTTCCTGCTGGTGCAAGTTCCAGGACTCACGTCCGAGTCCATCAAGATGACAACGTTGCATTCTGATGACTCGGATGCCCAGGAGGTTGTTTTCCCTCCGAACAAGTTGCTAATCGGTCTGTACCGGATAGCAGAGGAGCCTTTCCTTCGCAATCGAGCACCCGTTCCGATCGCGAATGGGTACCGGCCTCCTGATTTCTCGGTAACTTTGTCCTATCTCATCACGGACACTTCGGACAACGCCGATCAGATTCAGCAACGGTTGTCGGGTGTCCTGGCCGCCTTTTCCACGGTTCCCGAGCTGAAGCATGAGTATCTCGATCCGGAACTTGCACGTCGTGTGGAGTCCTTGCTGGTACGCCTCAATCCCCTGGACCTCGACCAAATGAATCAGCTATGGACTGCCCTGAACCATGGCATGAGATTGTCACTGTATTACGATGTACAGGTTGCTCCGATTCCGGCTACCCGCTCGGCGATTACACCGCCCGTGACGGAGTTGCGAATTGGCGGTGTGGCTCCTGGGCGTCGAGTGGGAGAAGAAAATGAATGAACCACTTCTCCGCGTGCCCACGCGACGAGCCCTGCTGGCGCTGGATGTGCGAATCGCCGGGACGGACCAACCCGTGGAACGATTTCAATATTGGGTGCGGCCGAACTGGCCCCATTGGAAGCACCGCAAGCAGGGCGCCCGAGTACTGATATCGATTGCGGACGAACCGCAATGGCTGGCGACCATGCCCGAGGAACTTTGGCTCGCGATCGAGGTCACGGATTCGGCGCTGGCGGAGCGCCTGAAGTTCCCTGGCGAAGAAACCGGACGAGCCGTCGCCAAGCTGCATCTACAGAATCTGCCCGCGCAGCCGGATGGACGGGCAACGTT
The DNA here is from genome assembly GCA_050485845.1 of Pirellulaceae bacterium. Taxonomy (GTDB): domain Bacteria; phylum Planctomycetota; class Planctomycetia; order Pirellulales; family Pirellulaceae; genus JBJHCD01. Next base: position 3,364 of record JBJHCD010000366.1, read on the forward strand.
GTCCCTGGAACCAAAACCTGTCGAGCTGACCGTGGAACCGCTCCTCGCGACGCGCGGGCCCATGGAGGGTCGACAACTGCGGATTCAGTCCTTGGAGGCTGGTGGGCCAAGTCTTCCCCTCGAGGAAATGTCCGAGAGACGCGGGGTCTATCGCCTCCCTGCGGGAGCCACGGTCGGAGTGGCGTTTTCTCGGTTCCGTGTGGAAGTCCGCGAAGACGGCAACGGGGATCAAGTACATGCACTTACCGAAATTCCTTTTTCGCTCGACTTCCTGACGTCGCCTCTCCACCTGCGGTTTTTTGCGGATTTATAGCTTCCTTCTCTTTTGGAGTTGCCATGACCGCCTATTATGCTCCTGGCGTTTATATCGAGGAAATCTCCGCGGGGCCTCGGCCCATCGCGGCGTCTCCGACCAACATCGCAGCGTTCATCGGTCAGACGGAACGTGGCCCCCTCCTGACCCCAAAACGACTGACCGGTTGGAATGATTATCTCGAGACGTTTGGCGACTTTATGGAGGGAAGCTATACCGCGGAAAGCGTCTACGGCTTCTTTCGAAACGGAGGAAGCGAATGTTTCGTGGTCCGGGCCAGCAGCGGGAAGGCGGCTCGCTGGAACATTGGTGATTCCCAGGGGAACACCGTGCTGACCTTAAGCGCGGTCTCTCCAGGTCCATGGGGCAACAACCTGCGAATTAACATATCACTTACGGACCAATCGGGTTCCGGTCGATTGTTTGAAAGCAGTTTTACTTTGGCAGTCGAACGAAACGTCACGGCGGGGGGCGACGTAACCATCTCCGTCAGAAGTTCCGTGGGACTTGCCGTTGGACAAACCATTCGTCTGTACAGCGATAGCGCGGATGAGGATGGCGTACGTTCCCCGACAACCGTGTTGGGAACGGTCCAATCGATCCATGGCGAAAACGTCACGGTGACGCCCGACAGCGCAGGCAACTTCCCCAAAGGGGATGGGCGGATAGTGGCGATAGCAGCACAAGGGCAGAGCGTGGTCGTGCTCAGCGCGGCCAGCGGTTTTCGAAAAGGCGATCTCGTTAAAGTCGATGTGCCAGGCGACGAAGAACAATTCCTTCAACTGCAGGAGTCATCCAATTCCGGCGTGGGAATGCAACTGACCCTTGCACGGCTACTCGAAAATGAAATCCCTGCATCCGCCTTCGTGCCGAAACGCTTTACGTTTAAGACTCGGCTGAAGAAAGCCGTGGAAGCTGGTTCTCCGGAAAGCCAGAAAATCAAACTGGAGGACCTGGAAACTTCTCCCGGCATGTTTGAGCTTACTTCGACAGATCTGACCTCCATGAATTCGCTGAATGCGTCTCTGGAAACCTCTCAGGGTTTGGTGGCATACTGGAATGCCACCGATGGCTGTTTTTCAATGAAGGGTGTGAACCTTGCCAAGGAAACGCCCGTCACGCTTCGCTTGCCACTCTTCGCGACACGGGAAATCCCGAGCATGATAGAGGTTGACACCCTAGACAAGCTGCAGAGTCCACTTGGATTTCTTCAGAATGGAGAGTCGGTGGAGCTAGTAAGGAGCGATGGCACCACAGCGACGGTGAAAAAAGAAGTCACTGCGTTTACGGTGGAGAATGGCGAGGATAACGACGTCATCAATCAAACATTCATGAGGATTCGGTTCCCCATGAACTCGACAAACTTCGTGGAGGGCGAGAACAAACGAAACCCAGTTATCCTGTCCTTCCCGGCCGAGCCGGAGAAAGGCGACTGGGTGGAACTTTCGACCGACAAATACGCTCAAATTCACTCCGTGGAGAAAGTAAAGGGATCCGAGCGCCCGCTGTACCGCATTGCCTTTGAAAGGAACGTCAGTGCAGGGCCCTCCGTTACCGCTGACCACAAGATGCTCGTGAACGGTTGGCAAACCACCAGTTTCCGCCCCATGCAGCTCGGGCTCCACATTGCCGAAATGTTGGGCGAGGAGGTTCGACTCGTGGAAGAGTACGGAAACCTGTCCGTGAATTCGGAACACGCTAACTATATTCTTCGCGAGGGGTTGGTAAATGATGTTTCGCGCCTGGTGACCGTTGCGGCCTCATCACCGGCAGGGCTTCAAGTCACGAGTCGCGATGACCTTCCCCTGCTGTTGGAATTTGCCGAGCGGGGGACGCTAATCGACGAGGTTAGTCCCACGCTCATGAAACAGGGGATTGTGGCCCTGGAGAAGGAGTTGGACGCTGCCCTGGTCGCGTGTCCCGACGCCATGCTGTTTGGGAAAGACCAAGAGCTCGAGTTATCTGATGTACTCAACACATTGATCGAACACTGTCAGAGGATGAATCGCTTCGCGGTACTCGACACACCCGGCTATATCAATAGCGATGACAACCTGCTTGAGTGGCGGAATAGAACTCTCGATTCGACGTATGCGGCCGTTTACGCTCCCTGGGTGCAGATCATGAATCAGCGCCCGAATCCTCTTCAGCGCACGCAGTTTGTTCCTCCCTCTGGTTACGTCATGGGAGTGATTGCCAGAACGGATCAAGAGCGCGGCGTACACAAAGCCCCAGCGAATGAGCGTGTCCAGGCCATTGTCGGACTGAAGAAGAACTACACTCAAAATGAGCAGTCTTCGCTGAATCGAAACAGTATTAACCTGATTCGCGCCTTTCCTGGACGGGGAACACGTATCTGGGGTGCTCGCAACGTCACCAACGATACGCTCTGGCGTTATGTTAATGTACGAAGACTCTTTCTCATGGTGGAGAATTCGATTCAGCGGAATACGGAATGGCTCGTGTTTGAACCGAATGATGCCTCCACCTGGTTGGCAGCTCGTGTGACGGTGGAGACATTCCTGAACGGCGTTTGGCGAAGTGGCGGCCTGCAGGGTGCCAGTCCCGAGGAAGCCTATGAAGTTCGCGTCGGCAAGGGAATCAC
>JBJHCD010000367.1:0-6261 GCA_050485845.1 Pirellulaceae bacterium
GCCCAATGGTGGCGTTTTCGTACTACTGGCAACAACAAGCTAGCAGCAACAACGACAGCCGGCCAGGATCTCCGCACATCGAGTTGGATGCGTGTATCATTACCGCCAGGAGGGGAGTTCCATGAAACGTTTACGATGGGCCACCATCACTAGCTTGGCCGTCTCGACTTTCGTGCTTTCGATCACGGTTCCTGTCAGCAGTGAAGCTTCGGGACGCTGGGGACGCCGATTTGCTCGGCCCGCCGCTCCGATGGTCGAGCGGGCTCCGCCAGCCCCGCCAGTCCTCCCTCGATCTCCCCTTTTCGCCCCCATTTCTCCCGAACTTCGGCACGATCCTGCTCGATACTATCAGAGCGTTCACCCGAAGTATCAGAGCGGCTTTCATGCTCGGGACATGCAGAACCTCGGGATCCCGACGGGAGATATCGGGCTTCGGGGAAATGGAATCTTCTGGACCCCCTGGTAGTTCGCGCCCATAATGGCGGCATGTTCATTGGAAAGTGTCGCTTGTTGTGGTCATGCGCTGAGGTACTTGGGATGGCTGTTCGATTGCCTGTTGCGGGTCGCTTACCCGTTTCTTCAAGATTCCGTTCCCAGGCAACTTCTCTTGCCATCGCTCTGCTGGTGCTGGTTGGTGGGAGTGAGTTGAGCGGGGTGAGTGGGGTGAGTCGAGCGGCGGAGTTTGTCCTGGGGGACCATCGTTTCACGCTCCCCGACGGGCTGGAGATCGAAAAGGTCGCCGAAGCTCCCGACGTACTCCGCCCGGTCCATGCGGACTTCGATGAAGTCGGACGCCTGTACGTAGCCGACTCATCGGGCTCCAACGCGCCGGTCCAACAGCAACTCGAGGAAAAACCTCATCGGATCGTGCGTCTGGAAGACACGAACGGCGATGGGCGATTTGATCAGAGCATCGTCTTTGCCGAATCGATGATGTTCCCGGAAGGAGTTCTGTGGCACGAAGGATCTCTGTATGTTGCGGCGCCTCCCAGCATCTGGAAACTGACGGATACGACGGGGGATGGACGAGCGGACCAGCGGGAAGAATGGTTTGAGGGGAAGACGCTCACCGGATGCGCCAACGACCTACATGGTCCCTTTCTGGGACTGGATGGGTGGATTTACTGGTGCAAGGGGGCCTTCGCGGAGCAGACGTATGAGCGTCCAGGGCAATCTCCCTGGGTAACGCGGGCCTCGCATATCTTTCGACGCGATCCCCGGTCGGGAGTGATCGAACATGTGATGACGGGAGGCATGGACAACCCCGTGGAACTCGTGTTCACGCCTGGTGGTGAGCGGATTTTTTCAACTACCTTTCTTCAGCATCCCGAAGGGGGCAAGCGAGACGGACTGATCCACGCGATTTATGGGGGAGTGTACGGGAAGGTCCACTCCGTGCTGGATGGTCACCCCCGCACCGGTGGCATCATGCCTCCGCTGACGCACCTCGGGGCCGCTGCTCCGGCCGGTCTGGCCCTGGTGCAGTCCGACGCCCTGGGGGACGAATACCAGCACAATGTGTTGGCGAGTCTGTTCAACATGCACAAGGTCACTCGGCATCAACTGGTACCCGATGGCGCGACCTTCCAGACCATCGATCATGATCTCGTGGTCTCCGACAACATCGACTTCCACCCGACCGACGTGCTGGAAGACGCGGATGGGAGTTTGCTGATTATCGACACGGGAGGCTGGTTCAAGCACAGTTGCCCGACATCCCAGTTGGAGTATGCGGATGATCTGGGAGGGATCTACCGCGTTCGCCGAACGGGAAGTACTTCTCCTGACGATCCGCGGGGTACGGAACTGGCGTGGGACGGCGTCTCCGCTGAAGAGCTGGTCTCCCGGATCGAGGATTCGCGCATCGCTGTTCGCCAGCAGGCAATGAACCGATCGGGCCTGCAAGGCAAGGAAGCGGTGGCTCCCCTGAAATCTCTGCTCGAACATTCCGATCCCGCCGTACGGCGAAGCGCCGTCTGGACGCTTTGCCGCATCGACGACCCTGCCGCTCGGGATGCCATACGCCAAGCGGTGGGGGATGGTGACGAACAGGTTCGTCAAGCAGCTCTCCATGCGATCGGATTATGGCGCGATTCGGAGGCTGTCGCTTCCCTGGTAGAAGTGCTGCAGTCCGGAGAACCTCATCAGCAACGGGCGGCCTGCGAGGCGCTGGGACGGATCGGTGACTCGACAGCCATCCCTCACCTGCTTGGAGCTGTCACTCCCGAAATCGATAGGACTTTGGAGCACTCAATCATCTACGCTCTCTACGAGATCGGCGATGTCCCCGCGCTGAAGGAAGCCATGGCCCACGTCCCGCCGTCGGCCCTGCATGCCGTGCTCTACCCGCTCGAGCAACTCCAGGCCGATGCGCTCCAGCCGGCTCCGATCATCTCGCTGTTGAACTCGGAAGATTCCAAACTCCGAGAGACCGCATTGTGGATTGTGGACCGGCACCCCGCCTGGGTTAGCTCGGTGAGGAGCTATTTGGAGCGGCAAATCGCTCTGCCACTTCCCGAGGTTCAGCGGGGCGAACTGGAAAATCAGCTCGCCCGCTTCGGTCGTCAGCCGGAAATGCGGGAAATGATCACGCAAAGTCTCGCCAACCGGCAGCTCCCCGTGAAGAATCGCCTTAGTCTGCTCGGCGCGCTGGCTCGCCTTCCACTCCAAGAGATCCCCGAGGATTGGTCGAGTGAACTGGCCCGCATGATCCGGGAAGACGAGCAGCGGATTGGCCAGCAGGTCATCGCCACGGTCAGTTCCTGGAGACAGGTGAAGCAGCGTTCACCGGAACTGGTGGCGGCATTGCTGGAAGTCGCGGCCAGCGACCAGTGGTCGGATGAATCGCGACTATCGGCAATGCTGGCGCTAGGCCCCAAACCGGAGATTGGTCATCCGCTGTTTGAATTCGTTCTGCAAAGACTCGGTGAGGAACACCCGGTGCCCGTCCGGATGCGGGCGGCCGATATCTTGTCGACCGCCAAATTGACTCTGGCCCAACTGTACCTCCTGGCCGACCGCACGTCGGATTTGGGGCCCATGGAGCTGGGTCGAGTCCTCCCGGCATTCGCTCAGTCCAGCGACGTGGAACTCGGCAAACAACTACTCGCCACGCTCGAGCGCTCTCCCAGCATCGTGAGTATCCCCGTGCCGACCTTGCGGATGCACCTGGAGCACTATGGCGACCAAGTGCAGCAGGAGGCGGAACGGCTGTATGGTCAGCTGGACGCGGATGCCGAGAAGGAGCGAGAATACTTCGAACAGCTTTTGACTTCGCTCGAGGATGAATCCGGGGATATTCGCCGAGGACAGGCGATCTTCTACGGCGCGAAAGCTGCATGCTCGACCTGCCATGCGATCGGATACCTGGGTGGAAAGATCGGACCGGATCTCACGAAAATCGGTGGCATTCGGAACCGTCGCGATCTGCTCGAGTCGATTGTCTTTCCCAGCGCCAGTTTCGTCCGCAGCTACGAACCCGTCGTAGTTGTGACAGTAAACGGACAGGTCTATTCGGGTAACTTGCAGGAAGATTCCGACGAGGCGGTGGTCTTGATTCTCGCCGCCGACCAGACGGTCCGAATTCCTCGGGAGGAAATTGAAGAAATGCGCCCTGGGAAAACTTCCATCATGCCCGCCGGGCTCGACAAGCAGTTAACCCCCGGGGAGCTGGCGGATTTGTTGTCTTTCTTGCAGAACGCCAAGTAGGCCCGATAGACGATTCGGGCCAATGGGCAAGAGAGGGATGTGAGTCGCCGGGGACTGAGTTGCCGGGAACTGGGGCGTCAGGGATAGGAGGCGTAGAGGGGGAAAACAGTCAGGGAGTGTTGGCCAGGACTTCGCCCACAATTCGACTATCGGGGACATGCAGCAAGACATACGTATTGCGGCCGTCTTCGATCGAAATGGTCTCTCGCCGACCGGTGCTGATTCCCCGCCCCTGCCGGTCCGCCGGGAGCAGGTCCAGCTGATGTTTCCCAGCCGGCAGCTCGACTCGGGCAACTTGAATGGAACTGGGTAACATCGACCAACACCGCGTGTCCGCTCGCTCGGTCGCCTCCCAGGCGATTCCGGCCAAGTCCAGTGGAATCGTGGCCAGGGAACCCCGAGCCATCCCGAGCGCTTCTTTCGCCCCGTAGATCGTTCCCTTCTTGACCATTCGCCGAGCGACCGCGCGAGCCATCACTTGGGTCTCCATGGCGTGATGTTGGTGCAGTGCCATTCGCGTCACGTCGGTGATCGTCTCGGTGTGGGCCACCGTTCCACTCGGCAGAATGACCTGGACATGATTCGCATGGCTGCGGGAGGCGACGACGCGGGGAACCTTGATGGGAGTGATCGTCGGGGGAAGCTCGTGTTTCAGCACGCCGCTCAGAATTCGGTCGGCCACCAGCAGTGCCGCACTCGATGGAACCTCCGCCACCTCCTCCTTGTATGGTCCTCGACCGACGAGTGCGAAGACGTACAGCACGCCATGTCCTGGCTCCGAGTGACGGCCGTGCAGGGCCCGTTCGAGATGTTGCGGCCCCGAAGCAAACTCGGGCTCCCAATGGACGACCGTCGCCCAATTGCGGGCGGCGTCGTCGTAGTCGCGATGTGTCACTTCTCGGAGTGCTCCTCGAAGGAATGGTCCCTAGGCGACTTGCTGATAAACGCCTTTGGGATTGTTTCCTTCGCCATCGTCTGCCGATTCGATGATCTGCTGCTGCTTCTCGGCAATTTGCAGACTGTATGCTTCCGCGTCCCCACCGGAATGGAGAAGGTTGGAGATGGCAAGCAAAGCTCGAATCAACACTTTTTCGTAATCTTCACCCGCATAAGCGCGTCGCTGATCGTCGCTGAGCATCGTCAGGGTCGCCTCGACCGCGCTGGACTGCTCGAGGTAATCAAACTGATCACGAACTTGACGAAGTCGCTGCTCTGCCTCCCTCGGTCGCCCCGCGGCCAACTGAACGACAGCCGACTCGAGTTGAAGGAGATCGGTTTCGGCCCCGCGCCGCTGGAGACTCTCGTCCAGCAACGTTTCCGCTCGAGCGATATCGCCGATTTCGTAAGCCAACCGGGCTTGGCGGACTCGATCCGCATGCGTGGCGCAACCAGTCAGACTGGCCACGAGCAGAATCGGGAACAGCGCGATGAGCCGGTACATGGTTCCCCGATCAACGGGAAAACGGGAAGTAATGGGGGCCTTGGGAAGTCATGGCACCAAAGGCTTATTTCAGCGAGAGCGGATTCGTGGCCGTCCATCGCTTCAGCGGACTCTTGTGATAACCCTTGCTGATTTCCGCCGATTGCTTGTCGTACTCGCCCGTCGCGACATTGATCAGTTCCAGCGTCAACAAATAGTCCCGCTGGAACTCGTGATTTTGCCGAGTGGTCCCGGAGGTGATCGTCGCGTACAGCATGTAGTCGAAGGGCTGTCCCGCTTGCTCCATGTGAGCGGTGAAGATTCGCATGTTCTCGGGGACAAACAATTGATCGGGTCGAATCCGGGTATCGTGAAGTCCCGCGTCCACAAATCGTCGACTCACGGCTTGGAAAACTCGGGACTCGGACACCTTGCTGTCGATGCTCTGATAGATCTGTTCCTTGAAGTCGCCTATCTCCTCGGCACTCTTGTTTTCGACCCCGATAAAGCAGATCCGCTTCGGGGGAATCGGGAGGGGCTCACCCGGATAGGAGACGTTTTGCACCGGAATTTCGCAGTGCCGAGCCAGAAGTTTCCCGACTGCGTCGTCAATCAGCGGGCCGAAGGTTTCGCTCCCCGCTTGATGGCTCCCTACCATCTGGCTTTCGCCCGGCTGAATCACTCGGGCATACTGCTTATTCCGACACCCCGATAGAAGGGGTAAACCGGCGGTCAACACGAAGCCGGTTGCCGTGCCATGAGAGACGAAATGGCGGAGAAATTGGCGGCGGTGCATGGGAATCCTTTCCCCTTTTCGAACGAAAACGGGACCGAGCATCCTGGAATGCCGCGACCCGTATGATTCGCAACTTCCGCAAATCATACTCTTCGGTCAAAATTGCCGCCAGATTAACCTGAAACTCCGTTTCGGAGTCAGTTTTGGGATCAGTTTTTGAAACAATCTTGGGAGCCGTTCACTGCGTAACTGTTACCGGCCGAATTTTGGTCGCATTTTTGGCCGGATTATGACGGTAGAGATTTGAGGCTGTTTGTGGGGTGTTGGCCGAATTGTTGAGAATTCTGGAGAACTCGGCGCGCTCGAATCCCTCGTTCGGTTGATCGATGGCCGAATT
>JBJHCD010000368.1:0-6256 GCA_050485845.1 Pirellulaceae bacterium
GGTCAGCCAGGAAGGGAATGCGGTCCGACACCTTTTGGAAGTCATCGATCGTCAGCGGAACATCGACGCTTCGGGCCATGGCGATTAGATGCAGCACGGCGTTGGTCGAGCCTCCCAGGGCCATCACCACGACCATTGCGTTCTCGAACGCCTCGCGGGTCATGATATCGCGGGGTTTGATGTCCTTTTCCAGCAGTAGCCGCATGGCCGCTCCCGCTCGGCGGCATTCCTCGATCTTCTCGGGATCTTCGGCGGGAATGGAAGAACTGTAAGGAAGGGACATACCCATCGCCTCAATGGCGGACGCCATGGTGTTGGCCGTGTACATCCCGCCACAGGCCCCCGCTCCGGGACAGGAGCGTTTGACAATCTCCCGCCGCTGCTCCTCGCTGATCGTGCCGGCCAGATATTGACCATAACACTGGAAGGCGGAGACGATGTCGAGCTTTTCGCCATTCATGCGCCCCGGCCGAATTGTCCCACCGTACACCATGATGGCGGGGCGATTCAGGCGTCCCATGGCCATCAAGCAGCCCGGCATGTTCTTGTCGCAGCCTGGTAACGCGATCAGTCCGTCGTACCACTGGGCCCCGACCACGGTTTCAATCGAGTCGGCGATCAGGTCGCGGGATTGCAGGGAGTAGCTCATCCCCTCGGTTCCCATCGAAATCCCATCACTGACGCCGATGGTGTTGAAGCGCATCCCCAACAATCCGGCCTGGACCACCCCCTCCTTGACGTGCTCGGCCAGCTTGTTCAGGTGCATGTTGCAGGTGTTCCCCTCGTACCAGACGCTGGCAATCCCGATCTGGGCCTTCGACATGTCCTCTTCGGTCATGCCGGTGCCGTAAAGCATCGCCTGAGAGGCACCTTGACTCTTGGCCTGGGTAATCCGCCGACTGTACTTGTTCAATTCCTGCGACATGCAACCACTTCTCCACAACAATGTGCCGATTTTCGTGAAACGGGGCATTGTAAACCGAGTGTCCCGGATCGGCTAGATCTCCGGTCCCTGGGCAGAGGCCGCTGGGCTGATTCTGATTGCTCTGTTTCTGATTGCTCTTTCCGGATCCTTGCTGATCCTTGGCTCTGGGAAAACTCGCCTCGCCGTCCAGAACGCTCGGGTTCTCGGGTCGCGGAAGGATCGCGGGAGAACGAGAGAACGAGAGAATGAGAGAATGAGAGAATGAGAGAATGAGAGAATGGGGGAATGGGAGAATGGACCAGCGAAAATGGGGGCCTGGTCGGAAATCAGGCCGACCGGCCCGCTCGCAGCAACCACCAGAGTCCGCCGGCGAGCGAGGCCGCGAGCAGCAGGGGGCCCGAAAAGAGAAGCATGGACAGGAAGCCGAGTCCCAGCATCAGCGAAAAGGAGACCGTGGCCGTGACGGTTCGCCGTTCGCTTCGGTGAATGGCCGTTTGCAGCTGTTTGGCCAGTTCGCGCCGAGTGGCCTCGTCGGACAGGGGTTGGCTCGGCAACTCCACCTCACACTCCTCCAAGGTTTTCAGGAGGCTTTGGCGAGTCTCCAGGTTCAGATCTGGGGTCTCCTGGAGTCTCTTTCCCAGCAGTGGCAGGTGCAAACCTTCACGGTACCAAAGCTGCAGCATGCGGCTCCGCCACTGCCATAAGTGCCGTCGGTCCAGCAGGACAAACAGTGTGTAGCCTGGAATGGAAAGAACCGTTCCCACCAGCAGGAACCAGCGGGAGACGGCGATTCCGAGAAACAGAAACAGGCTCATCAAACTGATGGCCAGCAACAGCATCCAGGCTCGAAATCGTGTCCGCCGCCGACGCGCGTAGAGCGTCACCTCCCACGCTCGAGCGAGCGCGTCATCCTGAAAAGCAGGCGTGGAGGTGGAAAGGGAACGCTTCATGATTCGGTCGGAGGCAATTCGGAGGCAATTCGGAAGCTATTCGGAAACTAATGGAATCGCATCGCGTCGGAGGGGAGGGTTCGCTGGAGGCGGAGAAACTCAATAGGGAGGGGTGTTTTCCCGGCCAATGCCAGATCGGCGAGGATCTTGCCGAGCACACTGGCGAATTTGAAGCCATGACCCGAGAGCCCCGCCGCGAGGACGACATTCAAGTGGTGGGGATGTCGATCCACAAAGAAATTCTCGTCAGGTGTCATAGTATAGAAGCAGACGGCATGGTCGGTTGCTTGTCGCTCCACTCCCGGCAGGTAGTTCTCGAGAAAACGCTCGACTCGTTCCCGATCGACCGGGTCAACGTGTCGGGGATCGTTCAAGGGATCCGTGATGATTTCTCCGCCACTATGCTCGGCGACCTTCAGGCCGCGTTCGTCGAACTGTGGGAAGCCGTAGTAGAAGGCACCCGCGTCCTCGAAAAAGAAGACGGGACAGCCATTCTTCTGGTGGTAGCCGGGAGGGCTCGACGCATACCAGTGCAGATGCTTGCGGACGACGCGGAGAGGGAGTTGCAGGTCGGCCAGCAGTTCACTTCCCCACGCTCCCGCCGTGATGACCAGTTTTCGAGTGTGATAGACGTGGTGCTGGGTGGAGACTTCGATTCCCGACAAGTGACTTCGCCAGCCCGTTACCACCTGGTCGGTTTCCAGTTCCGCTCCAGAGCGTTGAGCCTCGAGCAGGTGTGCCTTGACGGCCTCTTCCACCAGCAGGTATCCCGCCTCCCGTTCAAAGACAACCGCCAGTTCGTCCGGAATGCGAAAGGCGGGGAATCGGTCCCGAGCTTCCCGCGGCGTCAGGATTTCGATATCCAATTGATGCCGGCGAGCGCTGGTGAGTACGCCGGGAATGACAATGCCGTCGGGTGGTCCGACTTCCAGGAGTCCGGTGCGGTGGAAAAGTTTTTTGCCACTTGCCTGCTGCAAGTCGTCCCACAGGCGATACGCTTCCTTCAGCAGGGGAACGTAGTCCGGATGTTCGAAATACGCTTGGCGTATGACTCGAGACTGTCCATGGGAGCTACCTCGATCATGGCCTCCTGGGAAGCGGTCGAGTCCCAGGACGTGGGCACCTTGGCGAGCGAGGTGCCAGAGGGCGGCGCTGCCGACTCCTCCCGTGCCGATCACAATGGCATCGTACGTGCGGGTCATTCAACGAAGCTCACTCATGGCGAATCCGGAACGGCACGGGCTCGGTCTGCCCGAACTTTTTCCCTTTCTTGTCCTGCATGGTTACCTGAATTGTATAGTTTCCCTCCGCGAGGGCACGCGGTAAATAGACCCGGTAGGGAAGAAAATAATCGGTGCGAATGTGCCGGGAGACTTGTTTGTCGAGCGGCAGGTCGTAATCTCCCACGTGCCGTCCCGATTCGTCGAAAATCTGGTAGCTCCCCAGCAGTTCCGACTCGTAACCGTCGTCTACCTCTTCCACGATAAAGTTCCCGACTTCCGCATAGAGAATCACCTCTTGTTCCGGGAAGAACTCGTACGGTTCGAATTCGGTATAGCGTCCAAAACTCTCCACTCGCCGGCAGAAGGCAAGGTTCCGAACTTCCAGCGAGGCCATGACAGCCAGTTCATGGCAGGCGCTGCGCAGATGCCGCAGGGCCAATTTCGCTTGGCGGCTAACCGTGGCATCGGAGGGGGGAGACAACAGTTCCAAGAGTCCGGCGACACCGGACCGCCAGAATTTCTGCTGCTGAGGGGAGAGTTGCTCGAGCGACGCGAGGGCATCCTCTTGGCGGTTGGCGGCGATATACATGAGCCGCAGGATCCCTTCCAGTCTCGCTCGTTCACGCTCGTCCAGGTCAGCCGTGGCCAATTGCCGCCGCAACCCGTCGATGCTCTGCTCGAGGTGTTCCTCCCACGAATCGTTCTCCAGCTCCGGTGCCTCCTGGCCTTCCGACGTGGAGGGAATGTTCCTTGCCAGCCGTTCCGAGGAAGGGGCCGAGGGGCTGTTGGTCCCTTCCGAAGCTCCCTCCTGGTAAGGCTGATCGTCCGATTCTCCTCCCGTGATGCTGGTGAACGTCGTCGGGTAACTTCCGCCCGAGGAAGGATTCGTGCCAGATCCTTCGGATGCGATTCCCTCGTCTTGGGCCGTGGCCGAGCCATCCTGCTCGGTGGCGGAGCGAGGTGTCACTCGGTTCGGTTCCACAAAATCCGAGAGCCGTGAACTTTCAGGCTGGCCCGACGGGCTTTCCTGGGCCAAGCTTTCGGGGGCGGGAGAGGGAGTGGTCTCGCTGGTGGAATTGGACGTGGAGTCGGACTCGGGGAGGGAAGATTCCGCCGAAGCCAATTGCACCGAGCCATTGTCGTTGGGGGGAGCGTCGTCGAGGGGAGAGTCGGGTTGCGGGGTTGGGGTCTGTGCATCGGACGGGGGAGAGGACGTTGTGGCGACCGGGGCAGGGGAGGGGCTGGCCGCTGCCGTGGCCGAGGAGTCCACCCCGGACGATCCCGAGCTGGAGGGGGATTCCGAAGTGGAAGCCGACTTTGACTCGGCGACCTTCCTGCGGATGACTCGGGGAACCGGAGCGTTGCTGCTTGGGAAAGTCGTGGCCACGGAGTTTGCGTCCGAGAGCGTGGCGGTCGAGCCACCGCCGGATGTGGCGGCGTTCTTGGAGAGTGGCGTGGAGTAGTTTGGCCAGAGGGGTGTCAGGAGGCCATCGCGCGAGGTTTGCGAATTCATGCAACCGGCCAGGAGAACCGTGGCGGTGCCGAGTCCACTGAGCAGGCAAGACGGTAGGTTCCGTTTGTGACGCATCGTGGTGTCAGTTTCTGCTGCGAAGGTTGTCTTCCGTGACGTGTGGCATCTGCCACAACCCATTGCCGCTCCCCAATTGCCATTCCGACGAATGGCCGGACTGCGAGCCGATGGTCTGGACTGACTCGGCTCGCGGACAAACCGCGACGAATTGGGGAGACGCCGGGGGATGCTACAGGAAAGGCCGGGCACGCGGCAAGATTGTTTCTGGAGTGCATAAATGGGGAACTGGCTGGCTTCTGTAGGGTGCCCAGATTGCGGGAAAGAAAAAGTTGCTCAAGTTGATCGTGCCGGCGGGCCGATGGAGTTATCCGAAGAAGGCCGGTTATCGTCCGGGGGGGCAGGGAGGCGATTTCACTGGGCCGATCACTCAAGCTACTTGGCGGAGGGGTCTCTCCCGATGCAATATCGTTTGCGGCAGCACGCTCACATCCTGCTCGTCAGTCTCTCCTGCGCCTGCTTGAGTGTCGCTTTTTCCGCGCCCCCCCTCCTCCATGGGCAACTCCCCCCTATCTCCCAGCAAGCCCCTTCCTCCTCGAGCCGACCGACTGGCGGCGCGGACCGAAATCCACTTCCCGAATCAAAAACCTACTATACTCGCCACCGCCGGTTCGGATTGCCGATTACCGTTCTCCAAGCCCCCTATCAGATCCGCTCCGTCCAGCTACACGTCTCGGTCGACGGAGGGACCACTTGGCGGACCCATGCCGAGGAATCGGCAAGTCGCTCGGAATTCATCTTCGAAGCACCCCAAGATGGTGAGTACTGGTTTGCTTCCAAAACCGTCGACGTCCAAAACAACGTCCGGCCCGGCGGAAGAACTCGGCCAGAACAACATGTCGTGATTGACACGGAAAAGCCCGAATTCGACTTTCGGGCCGATGTGACGGCCCATGGCACGGTCCGAATCCGTTGGCGAGCGGCGGATCGGAACTTGGACCCCCAAAGCTTTCTGATCGAATACCAAGCTCCCCCCCGAGACGACTGGACTTCCATCGAAATCCCCTCGGACCAACTTCAGGCGGAAGGGGGAGTCATGGCGGGTGAGTTTGAGTGGAAACCGACCGTCTCTAGTCGAGTGGTGTTTCTGGGGAGCCGAGTGAAGGACAAAGCAGGAAATATCTCGGTCGAATCCACTCGAGTTTTTCTCCCACGAGTGGCAGTCCGCCGCGACCCCGTCGCTCCCGGAAACGACCAGCCCAGCAACCGCGAAACCCCCAATTCCCCAGACGTTGGTGGCCAGCCCGACGTCGGAGGTCTGGCGAGCGGCGAAGAGGGCCGATCGAGCCGGGAGTTAGGTCCCGACACTTACGCCTTGCGTGATTCGTTCTCTCACTCCACGCCACCGGGCACGGGTGTTCCTCCGAGTGGTGGTGCATCGGCGGCGACCGTCCCTTGGCCCGCCACGACAACCGCTCCCTCCTCCGCTCCTTCTTCGGTGGAGCGGCGAGACCCCAGTGGCGGTCAGGACGGCAACGGACAAACACCGACGGGTCGGCCGGATGGCCCTTGGGATCGGGACGTTGTCGCTGGCTCTCGTTCCCAATCAACTCAGGGGTGGACGTCGGGC
>JBJHCD010000369.1:0-6247 GCA_050485845.1 Pirellulaceae bacterium
GCTGAGTGCCACTGCATGCCGGATTGGTTCAAAATTTGTCAATTTCTAGCGAAGAAAGCGAGAATTTGGGCCGACCGATCGACAGACCCCGACCCTACCATGGGAAAACAGAGCCCCCTTGCCCTATTCCTTCAGGGAGAATCCCCATCATCGTCGGCCGCTTGCTCGAGTTGCTCGACACCTCGCCGAAGTACCCCTGGAATCTGGCTGTGATCGAAAGCATCGGCCAGCATTCCCGTCCACTGCCGAATGCGGTCCGCCGAAAAAGGACTCGGGCGACTAGCCGACTCACCGGTCTGAGCCGGTGGGGCAGGGGGGGTCGGCTGATCGGTAAACCGCAGCCGAAGGGCATGCGTGACCGACTGGGCGCCCAGCGTGACCTGCATCTGGCCGGACCCAGGATCGGCGACAATCTGATAGGCGGCCGTCGGGCGACTCAGCTCGTTCTCCAAATACAACAACCGCCCGTCCCGCTTGTCGATACAGAGCAGCGAACCGACCTGGCGCTGCTGATTCATGCGATACGTAATATTCCGCATCAACACGAAAGCGGGTGCTTCGACGGGCTGGATAAGCGGTACGGCGAATTGCTCGATTTCGGCGGGCCGCGACCATTGAAACGCTCCATCCTCGGGATCCAGCGAATAGAGTTGCCCCTGGAGAACGGGAGTGCAATTATTCGGCGAGATCAAGGTGATTCGCTGCGGGGCATTCATCGCAAAGCCGGCCAACACAAGATAACGTTCCCGGGAGGGCTGCACATGGAGGTAGGCCAGATTCGAAATCTCTCGCAATTGCTGCCGAAAACGTTCACGCCCCGACGTCAACGATACCACCACCAACTCGCCGCTCGGAGACAGCACCGCCACCTCCTCCCCGCCAATCAGTTCTCCTCGAGCCCCATTGGAGAATCGTTCCTCCCAAAGGACTTGCTGGGACCAGACATCATAGAGTTTCAGGAACAGCTGATCTTCTTCTTCTCGCCAAGCCAAGACGTTACGTCCCCGAGTTGCCCAGCGATTCTCGAGTTTCTCAATCGGCCGTTTCCCCAGCCACTCTCCCGTGGCGGCATCCAACACCTGGGCTTCTTCCTGGTCGTAGGGGATCACAAACAAAAACTCCTCGTCCCCGAACAAATCAGCCCCCCGTTCGATACCTTCTCGAGTCCACACGGTCTCGCCCGTGAGCGGATCGACACAGACCAATTCTCGAAATCGCTGAAAGCAGACGCCATGTCGAGTCACCGGGCCGATGTGGCCAAGCGGAACTCGAGCCTGCGTGCCGTCGCTCGGGACCGCTCGAACGCCGGTGTGGCTCCAGGGATGCCGCAACATTTTGTTATTCACGCCCCGGGAAGACGTCGGCAGAATGTTCTCACTGACGTCTTGCCGCCACAGAATCGCCTCGCCGGTCTCCTCGGCCGAGCGGAGGAGATTGATCGCCAGAATCTCTTGCGGAAGACTCACGATCACGAGGTGTCCGAGTGCCTTGGCCTGGGCCGAAGTGGCACTTGCACCAATCGAAGCCGTCCGTTGCGACTGGATCGGAATCTGCTGAGTCAACCTTCCGTAGCGGTCAACAACTTGAATCATATTCACTCGCCCATCCAGAATCAGGGTCGTTCCGGTCGGCCAGGGTCCAGCCGAGTCGCGGAGCGGGATGATGCTGGGACGCTGGGCGGGGGCGGGTCCCGCATCGGCCGGACTCAGCACTTCCGTCTCCACTCGGCCATAAGGCCAATCGAAATCCTGTTCGCTGGATGCCCGCAGTGGGTCGAGCAACTGGGCCATCAATTCCGAGGCGGACTCCGCCGCGGACGACCCCGGACGATCGACCAACGAAGCCAACTGAACTTCGGCAGCCAGCCATTCCTGATCCTGGAACAGGATCTGGGCATAATCCCGACGGGCCGCGTCCGCCTCCGGGTGGCTGGAGAACTGTTCGATGAATCGCCGGAGTTCGCCCCGACCGGGACGCCCTTGCACTTCCTGGTATCGGGCCGCGATCTGCCGGTCCCAAGCCGCTCGGAGGTCATCCTCCTGAGCCGCTTCGGCCGCCCGCAGCAAGGAGGCAATTCGCCCTTGAATCCAGCGGTCACGTCCCACATGCCAGCGGCGATCGATTCGCTCCAGCGTCGTATTCCCCAAAGAAGAGACAAATGCTTGGGGGCCCACGTCCTGTTGCTGGTCAGCCAGTCGCATCACCGCGTCAAACGCCCCGGCCAAGTCGCCACTTCGTTCGAGTCCCTGAGACAACAGTCGCAGAAACGCCATCCGCTGGGCCGGCTGATCGATCAGAGGTTCCAGGTCGCCGATGCGATCGGCATAGGTCGGAAAGTCCTCCCCCAAAGACTCCAGGTAGGTATCGACCAACAGCGTTCGCAGGACATCATCTTCCGGGTCCAGCTCATGGCTGGTCCACATCGTCTCAATCGCCTCTTTCGTCTTCCCATCCTGCAAGAGCAGTTCGCAGTGTCGAGCGAGCGCCCAGCGATCCTCGGGGTCTTTCTCCAGCCGAGCGGCCACTTCCGATCGCAACGGGTCGCTCTGATAGAACGCGATCAGCCAATCCACTCCCTGTGAGAGAATCTGATCGCGGTAGCAAATCAGATTGCCCAGGGGAACCCTCGTTTCCTGCTGGTCGACGATGGCTCCCTCTTCCAGATCAATTTTCAGCAGACGAGCATCCGAGGTCGGAAGGTAGTAGTAATTGTCGCTGTAGAAGCCGCGTCCGCCGGGCTGAGCATCCTCGAGCGAGATGGGGTTGGACCAGGCTTCCTCGCCGGTCCGCATGTCAATCGCTTGAAGGTTGGACTTGCCGACCACGAGCGCCAGGTTTTTGTGAATGCACCCGACATAAAGTCCCTCCTCGCGCTTGCGAGGATTCCAGAGCGGACGTCCGGTCAGGAGATCCAGGGCGTGCATTTCACCCGATTCGACGGGAGTCAGCAGGACCCGTCCCTCGCTGATCGTCACGGTTGCATCCGCCCAGGATTCTTCCGAGGAGTTGCGGATGCCACCGCGGTTGCCCGGAAACCGATTCAGATTCGTGGCCGTCATCGGAACCGGGTACTGGAATCCCCACAGGCGCGACCGGTTGGAGATATCGACCGCCACGACGGCCCCAGCGGAAGTTGGACAAACAAGAATGCCATCGGCGAAGGAAGGCGTGGCGGCGGCCAGTCGTCGGGAGATATCCGATTGAATCGTGAGGGTATCGACGTGTGCCAATTGCTGCTGCCACTGCAACCTGCCGGTCCGAGGATCGAGTACCACCAGCCGGATCTCGCCGCTGATTTCAGCCAACACGTAAAGCTGTCCCATCACCGGCAGCGGAACGCCCAGGAAGAAGGCCCCCGCGAGCCGCGGTTCGTCCTCGCCATCCTCCCCCCCGACAACCCATTGCAGGGCGCCTTCTCGAGCCAGGCTTAGCGAAACCAGCTTGTTGTGGGACTTCGGCCAGTTGGCGTTGAACTGCTGAAATCCTCCCTGCTGGATGAAGTTCTGCACTCCGCTGGTCCCGGCGAAGCTAAGTTCGGACAGCAAGAAAACTGATTCCCCATCGCTGCTCACCTGACCATAGGCCGCATCCTTCCACAGTCGTTCGGTCAGCTCGGTCATCCGAGGAGAGGGATTCGAGCGAGAAGTCTGCAGATCCTGGGATTGCTGAGCCAGTTCGTCGGGGGAGTCATCCCATGGGAACTCCCACACACGCTTTCCCGTCACGAAATCGACCGCGAACAACCTTCGCGGCGTCCGCATCAACACCACGTCCCGCACGGCCAGCGGCTGCAGGCTGGGGAGCAGGGCCGAGCTGGAACCGATGTTCTGGCGAGAGAAATCCTGCACCAACTGCTCATCGGTCGGATCGTTCGTCGTGGGAACTCGCCAACGATACTGAATCAGCGGAACGCCCCCCGAAGTTTTGGCGTTCCGGCCTGGGTCACCACGAAACACCACCCATTGATCCTGATCGACGAGCTGCCAGGAGCCGAACCGTCCGAGGGTCTGTTCCAGCCAGGCCACCGACTGGCGGTCATCTCGAAACAAGCGAACCGTGGAATCGCCGACCCTCAGTTCCGCGTCGGGTTGCCTGCGTTTCAAGGCCAGCAACGTCTCCTCGGCCTGCTCCCGAGCATCGGCGTAAAGCCAGCAAGTGGCCAGCAGCAGGGAAAGTTCCGGATCGAACAGACGAAGTGCCTGTGAGTTGTCACTCAACCGTTGAAAACAAAAGGCGGCGGCCAGCGGGCGACCTTCGTCCAGATGCCGCCTGCCGAGCAGCAGCGTTGCCTCATAGCCGGCTCGAGTGTGAAAGTATTTCCGAGTGACTTCGGTCAGCCGAGTGATGTCGTCGGCCCGCATCGCCTCGTCCAGTTCAGCGCGAGCCGCCGCGCCATAGCGAAGCTCGTACAGATCTCGACCGGCCGTCGGCATGGCCCCGATGATCCGCTGTGCCTCGGTCTTCAAACTGGGCATCGCTCCGCCGGCGTTCTGCGGCGTGATGAAATAATCTTGGTCGACGTCCAAGTCCAGAAAGTCGTCGCCATCCGGTGCCAGAATGGCTCCCAGTTCCTCCACGGCGACGTTGTATCGCTGAGCCGAGATGGCCTGCCGGGCTCGCGTCAGACGCTGCAGCAGGTTCCGAGGAGCCGGCAGGAATTTGTTCTCCACGTCTCCCAAGGCGCGAAGATCGTCCTGCCCCTGAATGGTCCCGACGCCCAATCCCCATCCGGAAACCGTGACCGCTGCCATCATCAGCACCGCCAGACACCACCGGGTTCGACACGAGGTCTCTTGGGCCGGGACCGACGGCGGGACCGATTCAAACAGCCGAGCCCATGGAGTCGGGAGCGAGGTCGCTTCACTCGAGCAACTTCTCCGACGGCTACCATCCTGACGGCTTGTTTGCGGTACGCGCATGAATTCTTTCCTCAAACTGTTCGGTCCGTGATTCCCGAGATTCTCCGTCCGTTACTCTCCCTCCATCTTAAGTGGCTTATCGACTCGAGGCAATTCGAGGGCCAGAGCCAGGGCGAGATGCGAGTCAAGAAACAAAAAAGCGGACAAGGAAAACGGGTTCCCTGCCCGCAAATGGAGTGAGTCGCTGGGCACACTCCCTCTCGATTCTCATCGACCGCGAACGGGTCTACACCATTTCTTTCAGACCCTTGAGTGGTCGTACCTTGATGGTGGTCGAAGCCGGCTTCGCGGGGACGTCCATCAATTCGCCTGGACGGAATGGATTCGGAACCCCCTTCTTGGCCGGACGTGCCGGACGCTTTTGCTTTTGGATCTTGACGAGTCCGGGAATCGCGAAGACGCCCGGGCCCCGGCTGGCCAGGGCCTTGCGAATCTCGTCGCTCAGCGCGTCAAGAACCGCACTGACGTCCTTCTTTGACAAGCTGGTGGCAGCCGCGATGTTGTTCAAAATCTCAGTCTTCGTGGGAGCCTTGGTCGAAGCAGGCTGTTTCGCCGCTGCTTTCTTGGCCATAAGTCGTACCTCCCTGTGAGGTGCAGTTAGGATGGCGGGGAATACGTCCGTCCGCTGAGCGGAACCCGCGTGATTAAATCGACTCAGCCCGAAAATGCAACCCGTCCACGCCCTATTCCTCGATAAAATCAGTAAAAAACCCCCAGTCTACCAGCCGAAGGTAGGGGACAGCTCCTCCTTCCATGCCATGAAAACGATCATCGAACGCCCAAGGAGCGAACAGGCACCACCCTCTGAAACATCCTTCATCCACCGCGCTCGGTACGGTATCCTAGGAGGCATTCTTGGTCTTTTTGGCCTTTGCCTCTTTGATCCCTGAACTTACCCAGCAAGAGATCCAACGGTGAAAATAACGGAAGTCGAAGTCATTCCGCTGGTCGGAGCGACCGTCGATGGAGGTTGGCCGCAGGGCCACGAACCTCAAGAGAATCTCCACACCCTTCTGGAAGTCCGGACTGACGAGGGAGTGACGGGGTGGGGAAGTTGCTTCACTTCGGGCCGATTAATCGCCGGCGCCCTCGAACTGCTCTGGCCCCTTCTTCGCCGCCAATCCGCGGTGGAACCGGAACGAGTCACCGAGACGTTGCGTCAGGCCAGCTTCTGGCAGGGAAGGGGGGGGGCCGTCGAACATGCCATCAGCGGACTGGACATCGCCCTCTGGGACATCATGGGGAAAGTCTGCAACCAGCCCGTCTCCCGTTTGCTCGGCGGCAATTACCGTCAGCGGATCAAGCCGTATGGTTCCATACTGTTCGAC
>JBJHCD010000370.1:0-6230 GCA_050485845.1 Pirellulaceae bacterium
CGGGGCTCCGTTCTCCCGAACGTAGAGTTCGCCGACTCTCCCGAGTCGGCGCTGTCCAGATATGGTTTCGCCTGAAAGATAGAGGCACGAAAAAATGGCTCGGCAACTCTGATGGTTGCCGAGCCATTTTCGTTAGCTGCTCGCGGCCGTCGGGACAAAACTGCTCGTGCCAGTTGGCCACGGATCGGCCACTTCCTCGTGCTTGACCTTACTCGCGAGGTCGCACGGCTCCGGTCAGACCGGAGTAGTCCATCCGGTCGTCGTTGTGCCAGAGAGGCTGTCCCTGCTCGACTCGTCGTCGAAGAACTTCAATCTTCTCGGGCGATCCGGCGGGGGCATCCGTCGGCTCGAACTCGGAGGAGCTGGCCGGGGAAAAATCTTCGTCGTGTCCGTACTTAATGATGGCTTCAAAAACGTTCCGTACTTTGCTCATTGTCCCTTTCCTAAGTTAAAAAGCGTGTCGTCTGTGTTCGTTGTTTTCGATCGGCAGTTCTTGGTATCACATTCGCGGCTGGCTTCCCGTTGCCGTCTTCAAACCGTACCTCACAAAACGTCACCAATTTCCGTCGTTCGAGGTGATCGATTGCCGCGTGATCGGTTTCACGGTCGTTTCACCTGATGGGCGATTTCTCGTCCCGCGCCATATTGTCGGCTTGGCGGGTCGAGACCGGTAGCCTCAGGGTACCCACGATGGAATCTGACGGTCGTTTGCGGGGTCACTACTTTCCCGCCCTGAACTGCGGAGAAGTCTCAGTTCAGGGTGTGGAGTGATCCGAGTCTCGGCGGTTGAAGTGCAGGTCTGCCAACGGATGCGTGGCTGGAAACGCAAGTCAGCTATATCGTACCGATGCCTGGGCTTTCTTGGCTTTGCTCGCGACGCCCCTCAAAGACGGATAATTATTTTTCAGTTAAATCCTGATGTCAACCATTTCCGGCGGGATTCTCCCCTTCGTTTCCAAGCAGACAGGTGACGCTCGTCGCCGACAACCGCCCCAGCTGACCTGAACAATCGTTACGAAGCTTTCAGGCGAACGGGGACGCCGAGGTAGAACGCGGCGTGCCGAAGTGGCGATGAGGGGGGATGTTGGCCGGAAAGGCTCGAGCATAATTGTCGAGACCACGCCATTAAGGTTTCTTAATGGCGACTGGCGCGCAGCAAGTGTTCTGTGCGGGGATAACGCTTGGTTCGTCCTCGAGGAACGGAAGGAGCTGGGGTGGATCGACCCACGTCACGGGCCGCATTAAAATGCCGGCTTGGGCGAAGCCACGGCAGGCTCGGCTCGAGCCACTCTGCGGTTGTCCGCATGCGACATTTTGTCTGGGAAGAAACGGAAAAAAATCGGCGGGTGAACGAAGAAAACGGACTGGACATTCGCCTTGGGAAGTGAGGCCATGGTTCACTGGTACCAACACGAATTGATCCTCGCCGCTCGACGGCGTGGACTGCATCTGATCACATCCGACGTCATTTCCGCGATTTCGCGGTTAAGTGAATGCCGCGTTGGTCTGGTCAACGTGTTTCTGCAGCACACCTCGGCTTCGCTCACGATCAACGAGAACGCCGATCCGGATGTCCCTCGCGATTTAGAGGCCTCTTGGAACGCGATCGCCCCAGAGGACTTTCCCTATCGGCACACACTGGAGGGGCCCGATGACATGCCTGCCCATGTCAAATCGTCTCTCCTGGGATGCTCGTTGACCATTCCCGTGCGCCAGGGGCGACTGGCTTTGGGGACCTGGCAGGGAATCTACTTGGCCGAGCATCGAAATGCCGCCACTCCGCGACGAATCGTGATTACGGTCCAGGGAGATTTTTCCTGACCCACATCGACTTTACGCGAAGTGCCGGCTTAGTCCTCCAGCCCACAAGCCCAATGGGCCCGCGACCAAGTCACCGAAGTTGACCTCGGTCCCCTTCATCGTCGCCCGGCCGGGGTGGGGGGGCTATCTGAGCTGGCGAGGCGGCATAGATCGTCCAGCCAGCTATCGATCAGCGTGGAGAGATTGGCGTTGGCATCCACCTGACTCTCGGCTTCCAGACAACGCTGGAGGGACTCGGTCACCACGGAGGTGTCTAGCCGAGAATTTTTCGCGCCCAGTTGGGCCGCTCGAGTCACGACTTCGTCGGCTGTCGGATCGAGCCCGTGGAGAAGGCGAAGTTGTTCGCGGTAATAGGTCGTGGCAACGCCGATCAGTTGTCGGAGGCGTCGTCGCCGAGGGGGCGACTCCTTGCCGGCGGCTTCCACGAACCCCACCAGGACCTTGGCCGCCTGCTGTCCATCCCAATTCCGAGACGAAAGGGTCTCCAGAAATTCTGATCGGAACTCCAAGAGGGGCGGGTCCAACATCTCCAAGGCCCGTACCAAGCTCCCTTCGCTCAACTCGGCCAGCTTGGGAAACATCGTCTGGTTCTCCACCAGATGTTGATCCGCGAGGATTCTGGCCACCTGGGCGGTGGTGAGCCGCGAAAACTGGACGATTTGACACCGGGACCGGATCGTGGGGAGTTGCCTCTGAAGGCTGGTTGCCAGCAGGAGCAGCACCACGCCGGGGGGTGGTTCCTCGAGCGTTTTCAAGAGCGAGTTGGCTCCCTCCGGCTCCAGGCGATCGGCGTCTTCGATGATTCCGACCTTTCGCCTCCCATAATAGGGCTTCAGGGAGATGTCATAACAAAACCCCTCCCTTAGTCGGTTTTCCGGCGGGCCGACCAAGAGCTTGATCGGAATGTTGGCTCGATCCTCCGGACAGGCGACTCGGATCAGATCGGGATTGCTTCCCGCTGCCACCTGTTGGCAGCTAGGGCAGATGCCGCAGGCATCCATCGAATCGTCCGGGGTGGTCTCGCACAGCAGGCCCTGGGCCAGCTTGAGGGCAAAGGTTCGCTTCCCAACTCCGGGTTCGCCGACCAGCAAATAAGCTCCTCCGAGCCGCCCCTGCTCGATCGCTCGACGAAATCGGGCCCGCACGCCCTCGTGCCCCAGGAAGCCCTCCCAATGGTTCCGCTGACTTGTCATCTCAGCTATCCCTTCTTTTCTCGGACCCAGGGGTGAGCCAGTTCGCGAATCTGCCGCTGAACGGCCTCTTCCGAGGCGCCGGCATCGATGATCGCGATCTGGTCCGGGAACCGTTTCGCCTCGCTCAGAAACCCCTTCCGCACCCGTTGGAGGTATTCGACCCCACGTTGCTCCATCCGATCGGCCGAGCTTCCTCGACGCTGGGCGGCCGTGGCCACATCGAGATCCAAAAGGAAGACCATATCGGGAAGCGAGTCTTCGACGGCTATTCTACCCACATTCCAGAGTGTCTCGACATCCATGCCTCCGGCGTGTCCCTGATAGACGACGTTGGCCAACAGGAAGCGGTCGCTGACGACCACTTTCCCCTCATTGCGCGCCGGTCGGATCACTTCATCGACCAATTGGGCTCGAGCCGCCATGTAGATCAACATCTCGCTACGCGTCCCGATGGGGGGGGACTGGGGGTCGAGCAGTAGTTGCCGGAGGGTCTCTCCCAGTCGGGTCGTGCCCGGATCTCGGCAGGTCACCGGTTCCAGGCCCTGTTGGCGGAGCCAGTGGCAGAACTGCTCCATCTGCGTTGACTTTCCGGCTCCATCAATTCCGTCAAAACTAAAGAACATGATTCACTCGTGATGATTGGAAAAGGTTGACACTGGCCAGGGGGAGCTTACAATGCGGGGGATTTGGCGCTTCCGATTCGAGCGGGTTTTTTTACTCGGAGGTGCGACCCACCTGGAGCGACGTTACGTAGGGTACTCATTCACCTTCCTGGTGCCCAAGGGAAACGTTGACCCGCATTGGCGAGTTGCGACAGTTTCAGGCAAGTTTGGTGACGCAGCTCGGTCGCCTCCCGATGACTTCATCGAATGGCCTCCCCGCTTCGTCGTTGAATTCGGCGATCAAAATGGTCTCGAACGGATTAGCCTCGAATGGATTTGTCTCGAACGATCCTCGTCACGATGGGTGACGAGGTCTTGTTGTATTGTGTTCAGTGATCTTGAGGAAAGAGGAGTCCCCCCCATGATGTTCCGCAGTGCTCTCTCGTTTGCCGCGGTTTTGGCCATGGCCACCGTCACGTTTGCGGCGGGCGTGGAAATTGGCGACCAAGCCCCCAACTTCAAGGCCATTGGAGTGGACGGCAAGACCTATACCTTGGACTCGGCCAAGGACGCCAAGGCCACCGTGATTACCTTCACATGCAACCAATGCCCCGTGTCGGTCGCTTATGAGGATCGCTTCGTCGCCTTCACCAAGGCTTACGAGGACAAAGGGGTCAAGTTCGTGGCCATCAACGTCAATCCGGAGACGATTGAGCAAATGAAGGCGCGGGCCGAGGAGAAGGGATTCAACTTCCCCTACGCTCTCGACGCCTCGGGTGAATCGGCCAAGGCCTACGGCGCCCAAGTCACGCCTCACATGTTCGTGCTCGACAAGGACGGCAAAGTCGTCTACATCGGTGCCCACGACGACAATCTGGACGAATCCAAAGTGAAGGTCAGCTACGTGAAGGACGCGGTCGAAGCGGTGCTGGCCGGCAAGACTCCCGAGACGACCAAGACCCGAGCGGTCGGTTGCGGTATCCGCATCCGCCAGTAAGCTTCGCCTCCGCCAAAAAGCCTGTTTGCGATTCTCGGCACGACAAGGGGGGCTGTCTGCTTCCTGAGTCTGCCTTGCGATGTGCCGAATGGCGACTTGTGGAATGCTGTTGATATCGAGCGAGGCCGGGAATCGAGCTGCGATTTCCGGCCTTTTTTCGTGTTTCTTCCCCCTTTCCTCGGTTTTGTCATGGGGCGTTTTCGCCAACCACTATTTGCCAACCGCTAATCGCTAACCCCCCTTTCGTTCTCCCTCCTCCCAGGAGCTCCTCCCGTCATGCTTGCGACCTTCTCAGCTAACCTGTTCCCTTCACGGTCCATGAGTGGCGGGCGCTACTGCCACTTGGCCCTGCTGGTCAGTCTTCTCCTGGCCGGCTGCGGCCCTTCGAGCGATGGGCCTCTATCCGCTCCGGCACCGGCCGAGTCATCGACGGTCGGCGACGATTCATCCGATAGCGGCGACCCAGCAGCCCAGACACCGAACTCGGCCGGCCAATCGGACAGCGCGGCGGTGTCGGTGAGCCCCTTGGAACTGGACGAATTGTCGGAGAAAGTGGCGGCTCACGCCGGGAAGGTCGTGCTGATCGACTACTGGGCAACTTGGTGCGGTCCCTGCCTGCAGGAGTTTCCCCACACCGTGGAGCGGAGTCATCAGTATGAAGCTGCCGGACTCCGCGTGATCACGGTTAGCTGTGACGATCCCGACGAGGGAGACAAGGTACTAACGACGCTTCGCAAGCTGGGGGCCGAGATGGAGAATTACCACACCACGGCGGATATTCAGCAGACATTCGACGCCTTCGACATTCGAGGTGGGATCCCGTTTTATCAGTTGTATGACCGCCAAGGGGTCCTGCGTTATCGATTCAACGGAGCACCGGCCCCGGGGGACGAGGCGGAACCGACGGATCAGATCGATATTCGGATTCGGGAGCTGTTGGATGAATCGTCTGATTGATCGCCCTGCGGCATAGGGGCTCGCGGGCGAGCCGACGAGCTGGGGGCCCAGTTGGTGGACAAGCTGCTCGGTGGACAGGCTGTTCGGTTGACAAGCCGACAATGGGGCCCGAATGTGGCCCATTCGTTGACATCCGAGACGGCCAGCCCCTAAAATCTGGCTTTGCCGCGGGGTGCCTGTTGTTGAATATCTAACGAAGGGGAAGAAATGTCTGACTCGTCCGGCGGTCGCTTGGATACCGTGATGCAGGAAGCCCGAGTGTTCCATCCCAGCGAGGAGTTTGCTCGACAAGCTCGGATTCCTTCCAGCGAGGCTTACGAAAAACTGTACGCGGAAGCTTTGGCCGACCCGACGGAGTTTTGGGCCAAGTTGGCTCGAGAAGAACTGCATTGGTTCGAGCCGTTCGAGCAGGCCTTGGAGTGGCAGGAGCCGTTTGCCAAATGGTTCGTCGGCGGCAAGACGAACGCCAGCTACAACTGCCTGGACGCTCACCTGGAGACATGGCGTCGCAACAAGGCGGCCCTGATTTGGGAAGGAGAACCAGGGGACACTCGAACGCTGACGTATCAGCAGCTGCATCGCGAGGTCTGCAAGTTCGCCAATGTACTGAAGAAGCTGGGAATCGAGACGGGCGATGTCGTGTCAATCTACATGCCGATG
>JBJHCD010000371.1:0-6195 GCA_050485845.1 Pirellulaceae bacterium
TCACTGGCGCTGGCCAACAGTGACCTGGTTGCCAGGTGCGTCGAGCATATCAGCCGACAACTGGAGGAGATTGCCGACGACTCGGAATTCGTGGAAGCCGCGTTTCTCCGCATTCTGAACCGCCCGACTCGTCCCGGTGAAATCAAGACCTGTCTCCGATTTATGAACTCGCGCGAGCATCACGTCGAGGCTCGTGAAGGTGTGATACGCGCGCTGTTGAATCACCACGAATTCGTCACCGTTCGGTAGTGTCGTTCCTTTCCATTCCGTTCTTTTTCCCCTTGTGCTGTTTAAGTTCCATCCAGGTCCATTCCGTTCCGACTTGTTCCGTTAGTTCCGTTTCGTTCCAATCCCGGACCTGCCGTGGCGGCGGGTCGCATGTCAACCGCGGGGAGTTCGGCCATGTCGAAGTCACGTTTGCTGCTCCACCAGACCGATCAACCTCGACTATTCTCGACGCGACGCATGTTCTTGGCCGATGTCGGCATGGGATTGACCGGACTGGCATTGGGAAGTCTTCTGGCGGAGGATGGAATCAGCCGGGGGAGCGAGGGCTACTTGCCTCCGGACGGCGATCCACATTTCGCCCCAAAGGCCAAGAGCGTGATTTGGGTGTTCTTGTTGGGGGGATTAAGTCATGTGGAGAGCTTCGATCCGAAGCCGGCGCTGAACCGATTCGGCGGCATGTCGATCGAGGAATCGCCCCACGCAAATGTGCTCCAGTCTCCGTTGATCGAGCAGAATCTTCGCGAGTTCGTCGCCGGCGATACTCGAATGCAGTCTCGGCTCTATCCCATGCAGATTGGACATGGCCGTCGGGGACAAAGCGGGCTGGAGATGAGTGATTGGTTTCCGCATCTCGGGAGTCGTGCCGACGACCTGGCCCTGGTTCGTTCCATGTGGACAACGGACAATGATCACGCCGCCCAGCTGCAGGTCCACACGGGGCGGCACGTCTTCGAGGGGCAATTTCCCACGATCGGGGCCTGGGTTCATTACGGGCTGGGATCGCTCAACGACAATCTTCCTCAATTCGTGGTTCTGGGAGGCGCGATCGCTCCCTGTTGCGGTGGGATCGGAGGGCATGGGGCCAATTATCTGGGCCCCGAGCATGCGGGAGTCATGCTGAAAGTCGATCCGAATGAGCCGCTCCCTTTCACTCGCCCCTCGCAGCCCATTCCGCCCCATCGGCAGCAGGCCGAATTCGAGTTGATTCGCGACTTGAACCGATTGGTGGAGATTGAGTATCCGGACGACCCGGAATTGCGCGCTCGAGTCAAGAGCTACGAACTGGCGTTTGAGATGCAGACAGCCATTCCCGAGGTGGTGAGTCTGACCAATGAATCCGCGAAAGTGCAAGACTTGTACGGCCTGGATACACCAGAGACCGAGTCGTTCGGCAGACAATGCCTTGTGGCACGTCGAATGGTCGAACAGGGAGTTCGGTTCGTGCAGATATTCCATGGCGCCGATGGGGCCGCGGGCGAGTGGGACGCACATTCCGGGCTAAAACCCAATCATGAGCGCCTCTGTCGGCAAGTCGACAAACCCCTGGCCGGTCTGATCGCCGATCTCAAGCAGCGTGGATTGTTGGACGAAACGATCGTGGTCATCGCAACCGAGTTCGGTCGAACTCCAGGCGTGGAGGGAGGAGACGGCCGTGATCACCATCCATTCGGTTTCTCCGTGGCGATGGCTGGTGGTGGGATTCGGGGGGGAGTGGCTCATGGAGCCACCGATGAACTCGGCTTTCATGCCGTCGAGGATCGGCACTACGTGACCGACATCCATGCCACGGTCCTCCATCAGTTGGGACTCGATCCGCGAAAGCTGGAAATCCCCGGTCGCAAACGCTTGGAAATGGACTTTGGAAGGCCGATCGAAGCGGTCTTATAGACGGAGTCCGGGCCCGCGAGTGAGCCCTGTTTGATCCATGGCGGCCATCCACCGGTGATGGCACTCGGAATAGGACCAGGAATCTACATTGGATCCCTGGAACGAGGAATCGACGCATCGTTGACAATCTAGCTGTTTACAAGTATCCTCAACGATCCGCTCCATTCATGGCGACTCTCTAAGGAAATGGGCAATGGCCGAACGACGAGGTATTTTGAGCACGCGCGAGCAGATCATTCAGAGGCTGCGAGAAGATGTGTTCACCGGACGATTGGAAGCGGGTGAGCGAGTTTCCGAGTCCGTGTTGGCTCAGCAATTCGGCCTCAGCCGGGGCCCCATTCGCGAGGCCGTGTCGCAGTTGACCAGCGAGGGTCTGTTCGTGGCCAAGCAGAATTGCGGGGTCACCGTCGCGCCGCCGATGCCGGAAACGATTCGCGAATTGGTTCTCCCGATTCGAAGAACGATCGAGGTTTACGCGTTCAAGCAGATCGCCCGCACGCTGAACGAGGAAGACTTCGAGTTTTGGGAGGACATCAACCTCCGAATGAAACAAGCCTGTGAGAAGGGGGAGTGGCAGCAGCTTCCGCCATTGGACTTGCTCTTCCATCGTCATGTGCTCGAAAGGGCCGGGTCCTCGGACCTGCTGGCGATTTGGCAAACCATTGTCACTCGGCTCCGAGCCCACTTTTGGGATACCGTTCGAAAGCATCACGAGCGTAATGACTTGGCTCGTTTGCATCTTCACCATGTGGAACTTTTGGAAGCGATTCGGCGGGGCCCCATTCCATCCGCCGTCAAGGCGCTTGAGCGGCATATTGATGAAAACTGAAGCTCGTCCGCCATCCCGCCGGGTGGCCGAGGTTCGGGCCGCCGTCAATCGAGAGCGGTTGTTGGATACTGCCGTGCGGTTGATTCGGAAGCCGAGTCCGACGGGAGAGGCGGGGGCGGCCGCGGATGAATTGGCGGCAATCCTGGTGGAAGACGGTTTCCAGGTGGAACGTTTGGCCGCGGACCACGACCAGGCACCCGCCGTTGTCACTCGGCTCACCGCCGATGGCCCCGGGCGCAGCCTTCAATTCAATGGTCACCTGGACACGGTGCACCTTCCTCACGTTCCACCGAAAATCGTCGGCGACCGGATTTCCGGCAGCGGCTCGGCCGACATGAAGGGGGGAATCGCCGCGGCGGTCGAGGCCTTGAGGGCTCTACGAGATTCCGGTTGCTTGGTCGGCGGAAGTCTTCTATTGACGGCCCACGAGCTTCACGAATTACCTTGGGGGGATGGCCGTCAACTGGAATCGATGATCCGTCAGGGGTACGTCGGCGACGCAGTATTGATTCCCGAGTATTTCAATTCGGCATTGCCGGTGGTCGGTCGAGGCGGATTGATTTGGTCGGCCACCATCGGACGGCCGGGACCGCCGATCCACGAGGTCTACCGACCGAACGAGCCAAGCGTCATTGCGATCGGCGCGGAGCTTGTCCGACGGCTCGAAGCACTGGGACTAACTCTCTCCGGCGAGGGCCGGGACCTGACTGGATCGCCCGACCTGTTCATCGGCATGATTCGCAGCGGATCGATCTACAACGAATATCCACAGACCTGCCGCCTCGAAGGAACTCGGCGCTGGCTCCCTGGAACATGCTTTGAGGATGCTGATCGCGAACTTCGTCAGCTGTGCCGACGTTTGGCTGATGAAACAGGAGTCGGGATTGAGATCGAAACAAATTTGATGAAGGACGCGTTTGAGCTGAACACGGACCATGAGATTGTTCCG
Source organism: Pirellulaceae bacterium (assembly GCA_050485845.1). Classification (GTDB taxonomy): domain Bacteria; phylum Planctomycetota; class Planctomycetia; order Pirellulales; family Pirellulaceae; genus JBJHCD01. Next base: position 3,675 of record JBJHCD010000371.1, read on the forward strand.
ATCTTTCTCTCGTCTTATCACTCCTTGACCGGCAAAACACTTCCGCTGGGCGGGAAACCGTTCGTGGATGACGGAAACACCTTTTGGACGAGGAAGGGGATTCCCGCCATCACGCATGGACCGACCTCCGGCGGAGCACATACCACCGCGGAATGGGCCAGCGTGAATGACCTTGTGCGCGTTGCCGAGCTGTATGCGTTGGTTGCCGCCGAGTATTGTCCTGGAAACAACAATACGGTCTGTCTGTGAGCCACCGGTACACGATTCACGCTCCGTCGGCGCCCCCCTGGCATCATCAGTACGAGCCCGAGTTGTTTCCGGCGGCGGTGACTCTGCAGGGATCCAACGACGGATCTTCCTGGACCGACCTGGATACCCAATCCGAGGTGCGTTGGCCCCCGGAAACTCCGAGCCGTTCATTCGACGTGGCCGACCCCGAATGGTACACGCATTACCGGCTCGTCATACATCGTTCCGTCGAGCCGGCACGTGACCGAGTGTTGATTGCACATCTCGACCTGTTCGGCGTCACCAAGAGCGAAAAGGAATGATCCGAGCCCGGCAAAGCCAAGCCCGCGAAGACGAGTCGCGTGGGCTCGCCTACGAGCCGATGATGCGAAGGATTGTCCGCCGACGGGACGAAGCCGGCACGGGGCCCGCCGATTTCTGACAGCGGTCCGCGATATGGAATATGGCATAGGGGATTCGGCCACGATAGGTCGAACGGGCACGGGCGGGGGCCGACGGCCCGCCGCTCCGTTCGCCAAGGCTGGCCGGCGAAAGCGAGGACCTGCCTACGGAACCATCTCGGTGGTGGTGGACGCCATCTGGATCTGGATCACGCCCCCCCATGTGCAGGCACACTTGCTGGTGTTGTTCAAAGCCGGCATGCCGCGGACAAGCACCGTCGGAGAACCGGGAGCCCAAGGCGCGGGAACAACCGGGACGCAAGCTTGCGGCGTCAACACGCCCGACGCGGAGGCCGTCGCCGAAGCGACAGCCGGATTGGCGATCGAACTGCACATCCCGAACGAAGGAATGTTCGTGACCGGCACATAGTCCATGATGTTCGCGGCCAGTTTCCCTTCCGCAATCACCCTCGGATCAGTCACCACCAAACTGGCCGGCGCCGCGCCGAAACTACACTGAAGCACTGCCCCGAGAGCTACCTGCTGAGCCATGAACCTTCCCCTCTGATTGGATCGACCCTCGGGCCTTTTTCATCTCGCGATGTGGGCCCAGCCTCTGATATTCTTTGCAGCCCGTTTGCGGCCCGTTTGCAGCCCGAGGTCAAGCGATCCAATCCTGGATCACGCGCCCCCCCACGTCCGTCAGACGGAAATCGCGTCCCTGGAAACGATAGGTCAACTTCAAATGGTCCAGGCCGAATTGATGTAACATCGTCGCGTGCAGGTCGTTGACGTGCACCGGATCCCGCTCGACATACCAGCCGATCTCGTCGCTCGCTCCATGGGTCATCCCCCGCTTCAGCCCTCCCCCGGCCATCAGCATCGTGAAGGCGAACGGATGATGATCCCGGCCCGTGTTGGCCTCGCGGCCATTCCGGTTCTCACCCAACGGTGTTCGACCAAACTCGCTCCCCCAGACCACCATCGTCGAATCAAGGAGGCCACGCTGCTTGAGGTCCTTGATCAAGGCCGCAATCGGTTGGTCGACACATTCAGCATTATGGAACAGATTAAAGTCCAGATCACTGTGTTGGTCCCATGAGGCATGAATGATATTCACGAACCGGACGCCCCGCTCCACCATCCGCCGAGCCAACAGGCAATTGCGAGCAAAGGTGTCATACGTCTGCAAGTGGCCCAGTGAACCTCGCCAAGTCTTCTTCGGCTCCGGCCGACCGACTCCATACATGTCCAGCGTCCGCTGAGTCTCCCGTGACAAGTCAACCAATTCAGGAGCCGCCGCCTGCATCCGGCTGGCTAGTTCGTAGCTGGCGATGCGACTGGCAATCTCCGGGTCGTGTACCTCTTGGTATCGCCGCTGATTGGCCGACCGCAGAACGTCCAACCCAGCCCGCTGTAGCTCGGGCGGAATGCCCCGGGGATTGGTCAAATTCAGCACCGGCTCTCCCTGGTTCCGAAACAGGACGCCTCCGTAACTGGACGGCAAGAAACCACTTTGATAGAGGGTCGCCCCGCCACTGGAGCCCCGACCGGCCGTCAACACGACATAACCGGGCAAATTTCGCGACTCGCTCCCCAAGCCATAGGTCAACCAGGAACCCATCGCCGGCATCCCAAACCGCGACACACCGCACTGCATCAGCAATTGGCCCGGATGATGATTGAATTCTTCGCTGTGCAGACTGCGAACCATCAACAAATCGTCGGCGACGGTTCCCAAATGAGGCAGCCAGTCGGAAAACTCCATGCCGCACTCACCGTGCCGAGTGAACGTGCGAGGTGAACCCATGAGCGTGGCGGTGTCCGGCTGAATGAAGGCGAAACGCGCTCGGTCGATGATCGACTGGGGGAGCTTCTCACCATGCAGTTCA
>JBJHCD010000372.1:0-6193 GCA_050485845.1 Pirellulaceae bacterium
CGCGACGTCGCTGTCGCGGTTCGCCTCTAGCGTCGTGGGGCCGTCGGACTCGAGCGACGGCAGTTCCGCTCGCACAATTCGCGTGTTGCGAGGAGCTTCGATTCCGATGCGGACGGTGTTTCCCTTGACGCGGAGAATCGTGATCGTGACCTGGTCCCCGATGCGAATCTGTTCCTGCAGTCGTCGTGACAAAACAAGCATGGCACACTCCTTTGAGGCAAAGTTGCTTGATGTTTTCTGAGTGAGCGAGAGGAGCTTTTGTCCCCAGCTGAACGAAGAAAACTTTAAGCAGAAGGCGCGCCAATTCGAAATCGGGACGAAATTTTCTCCGAATCTTCCGGCGATTTATCGAAAAATTGGCTCATTTCGAGCCGTTCAGCCAACTTTTCGCTGCGGAAATGAAATTTTTCCGCCAGCCGGCCTTCTCCCAAGTACAGGACACTTGGTGTACAAAATGCAAAGTCCATGGAAGAATCGAAACGATTCGCGTCGGTTCAGACCGAACGGCCACGACCGAGCCGAGCCAGCTCGTCTCTCAGGTCCGCCGCCCGCTCGTACTCCTCGGCGGCCACGGCCGCTTCCAGTTCCTTCCGCAGCTTGAAGCGGTCGTCGAACTGCTCTTGCAGCGATTCACGGAACTCTCGCAGACGGACCACGATTTCGTCGGTATCGAACCGCTCCTCGGCACCATAGTCCGCGAAAAACGCCTGCATCTCGTCCAACCCTTGGTCGATCGCCCGCACGGCCGCCCCCACCCCGTCGCCAACTTCCAGTTCGTGCAAGGCCTGGGACTGGACGCGATGCAGGAGCACAAAGGGACGATACTGCTCGTGCGACAAAATCCACTGCTCGTCGTCCGAGTGGTCGCGACAGAAGGCCATCAGCGCCAGGGTATGTTGGGCATCCAGCACCGCTCGACGGTAATCTTGCAGCCGCAGCCAGCAAATCCGTCGATGGTAGAACTGCACGAATTCCCGATCGACTTCCTGACACTGCTCATCCGATAACTCGAAGTCGTCTCCGCGCCGAGTGGCCTCGGTCAGAAGATAGTCGTAGTAGGTTTCGCAGCCATGGGGACGAGTGCCATCGGGGCGTCCACGGACCTCCAATTGGAGGATCCCCAAGTCGACTCGCATCTGAAGCAATTCTCGACCGTCAGCCCCCTTCGCGCGGCGGACCGAGAGTGATTGCGAGTCGTAGGGCCAGTCCTTCAAGTAGCGGTCAATATGGTCGGTCATGGAGATATTCCTCTCGGGGCTTGGCAGCACCCTGGGCGTGCTCCCGAATGGCTCAGGAATGAATCGTCGGAATCGAATCGCTTGCGGCGGGGGGCTCGAGCCGTGCCACAAGGTTTTTTGCTCTTGCTCTCGAGTCTTGGTTTCGGTTTCCGTTTCTTCGTTTCGTTTTGGGTTTGTTTTGGGTTTGTCTTGGGTTTGGATTTCAAAAGTCGAGTCAGATGGGATGGGGGGGAGAAATCGCCACGTCCCCTGCCCGTTGACCGTATTATATCGTAGAGCCCTGGAGTTCGACTACTCGCGTTCGCCCACCCAGCGCGGGCCTGCCACCCAATGGGTCCAGGCACCGCGGGACTTCCTACCGCGGGCCTTCCTAACACCGGCAAGGAAAGAAGAGTGTCATGAATCGAATGTCGCGAGAACAGCAGATTGCCCAAGCCGAGGAATTATTGGGGACTGCGGCTCCCGCCGCCAGTTTCGCCAAGGGGTTGTTTTTTGGACAGTACCTCACGGATGTCTTGCCCCCCTATCCCGACGTGGACTCCTGGCAAGGATCGACCGAACCATCCCCCGAATCAGCCAGCGATTTCACCCCTGAATCAACCCCCGGCTCCTCGGGCGATGCCGCAAGCGACGCCGAGCAACTCCCAGGCAGGGAGCCGACCATCGGCTCGCAGGCGAGCCGGCCGACGAGCCAGCCGACGGAGGGTGACATGGCGGAGCCTCCGACCGGTTCCGATGGCCGCGGCACGACGGCGGAGCTTCGGGAGCGGCTGAGTGAGTTCTGTCGTCGCCACGTCGATCCGGTGGCCATCGACCGGGACGCCTCGATTCCGACGGACGTGATTCGCGGGTTGGGAGAGTTGGGGATCCTGGGGGCCTGTCTGCCGAAATCGTGTGGTGGGCTCGAGTTGTCGCAGACCGATTACTGCCAGCTACTGGAGGTTCTGGGGGGACACTGCGGGAGCACGGCCCTGTTTGTGAATGCCCATCATTCCATCGGACCTCGGGCGATCGTTCTGTTCGGGACCGATGAGCAGCAGCGGCGGTGGCTCCCGAAACTAGCGACGGGGGAATACCTCAGCGCGTTCGCTCTGACCGAACCGGAGGCGGGAAGCGATGCTTCCAATGTTCAGACGAGGGCGATTCCCACGGAAGATGGAAAGGGGTATCTCGACACGGGCGAAAAACGCTGGATCACCAAAGGCGGGATCGCTCAGGTTCTCACGCTGATGGCACGGACTCCCAAGCCCGACGGCCAAGGTACCGACATCACGGCCCTGCTGGTCACTCCCGACATGCCGGGCTTTCAAGTCGTGGAAACTCGGATGGAAAAATGTGGCGTCCGAGGCACGGCGACCAGTCGTCTGCGGTTCGAGAACATGTTTGTGCCTCGGGAAAACGTGCTGGGAACTCCAGGCAAGGGATTACGTGTTGCCCTGACCGTGCTGGACTTTGGTCGAACCACTTTCGGCGCCAGTTGCACGGGGGCGGCCAAATACTGCTTGCGAAAGGCGAGGGAGCATGTCCGCCAGCGGGTGCAATTCGGCCAGCCCCTGGCCCAGTTCGAACTGGTTCAGGAAAAAATCGCCCGGATGGAGGCGGATCTGTTCGCCATGGAAGCCTGCACCTACCAGACGGCCGCCCTGATCGACGCGGGGGAGGCGGAATTCATGGTCGAAACGGCGATGCTCAAGGTCTTCACCACCGAGCGACTTTGGGAGGCCGTGTATGACACTTTTCAGCTCTTTGGCGGACGAGCTTATTTCTGCGACGAGCCCTACGAGCGGCTCATGCGTGACGCTCGCATCAATAGCATCGGCGAAGGGGCGAACGACGTGCTGCGCGTCTTCTCGGCCCTGGTCGGCCTTCGCGAAGTCGGCATGGAACTGGAGGGAGTGCTGCAGTCCTTTCAAAAGCCGATCGGGAATCTACCGCGACTTTCACGCTTCCTGGGACGAACGCTCTCTACCTTCTTGCTGGGTCCCGAAGTCATTTCGCGTCATGGGGACCTGGAGCCGGAATGTGCGCGACTGGCCCACGACATCGCGGCCCTCGGTCGCTCGGTGGTCCAGCAACTGCGCATCCATCAGCGGAACATTGTTGATCGCCAGTTGCCCGTGTCTCGGATGGCGGACGCGGCCACCGAGTTGTACGTCAGTGCCTGCGCCCTTCGCCGTTTGGATCACTTGCTGCGGCATCCGCTTGGAGACGCGAACCGGCAGCAACTGGCCTTGGCGAGCGGCAAATTGTATCTGCGGTTGGCGAGCCGTCGCATCCGGCAGTCGCTCGAGCGGCTTCAGAACAACGAGGACGATCTCCTATTGGATGTCGCGCGACGCTCGCTCGGAATATCAGAGACCGGCCGTTCGACTTGAGATCGGCAATGGCGAGATTGGCGAGTGTGAGATCCGGGAGCGAGATCGGCGAGAGCGAGATCGGCGAGAGCGAGATTGGCGAGAGTGAGATTGGCGAGAGTGAGATTGACGGGAGCAAGATCTGGAAGCGGCAGCCTTGGAGAACGGGGAGAACGCTATTCCGAGGCGGGGATCAGCTCCAGGCAGACCAGCCGGTCGTCGCCACGGACGTACAGCAGGCCATGCGACAGGATGGGGGCTGCCCAGCAGGGATAGCGGAGAAGTGGGCGGCGCGTGCCGAGCCGGTTGCCGGCTGGAGGTTCGTCACGGACCAGCGTCAATTGCCCCACTTCCGCGTACTGCCGAGGATTCGCCTTGATCAGGCGAAGGCTTCCGTCCTCCCCCAGGTAAACCAAGTGTTGATCGACGTACAGCAGCGAGCCCCGCGTCAGGCCGGGGACCGACCACATCACTTCTCCCGTATCCCAGCGAAGGCACCGTAATTCCGCGTTGGCCGTATGCCGGCCACTCGAAGCGTATACGAACCCTTCGTGGTATACCGGTGTGTTCCAGTGGGTCTCGAGCCGCTTCTCGCGTTGATTGGCCTGGTCCCGCCAGACCACTTCGGCTTCCGTTCCTTGAATCCGCAGCAGGGCCGAGCCGACGCCGTAGGTTTCCGAAATCAGGACTTCATTCCCGACCACGACCGGCGTGCTCGCATTCACGCTCTCCAGCGAACGTGCCCGCCAGGGAAAGTGAAAATGAGTTGTCCCATCGCGAGGGTCGAGGCCGACGAGTCCGCCGCGAGCGAAAGAGAGACACCAGGGTTGACCCTCGATTGTGGCGAGCTTCAGCGAGGCATAGCTGGCCAGTTCGTCGGACACTGCGTAGCGAACTTCTCCGGTCCGTTTGTCGAAGGCGACAATCCCCGTGCCATTTCCGACCACTCGGTCCAGTTGGCCGGCCGGAAGACGTTGGCTCTCTGGAGGGCTCCCCCCGACCATGACCAGCAGCAGGTCTTCCCAAATCACGGGATTGCTTCCGACGCCGAAGAAGTTCTGTACCACGCCGAACTGCTGCTCGGTGTCGAACTTCCACAGCAACTCCCCTTGCTCGATGTCCAGGCAGTGCAGCATCCCCTCCGCACCGAAGAGATAGACGCGGCGGCCATCGACGATGGGTGAGCATCGTGGGCCTCCGTTGTAACCATAGAGGTCCCGGTAATTGGTCGGATAACGAAACTCCCACAACGACTCACCCGACTCGGCATGCAGGCAGCGAAGTCGAGCTTCTCGGCCGATGCGATCGAACTGGAGGTAACGACCTCGAGTGACCGCGCCGATGCCATAGCTCTCCCCCAATTCGGTCTGCCAAACGATCTTCAGGCCTTCTTCATTCCAAGTGGTCAGGATTCCCGTCTCCGGCGAGCGGCTATCGCGATCAGGCCCCAGAAAGTCGGGCCAGTCGATGCCTTGTTGTCGAGTTCCCAGGTCAGGCAGGGGGGGCTCGTCTTCGGCCGCCAAGCCGTCGCCCAAGCCGCCGATCGGTGGAAGACAGAGTAGTAGAAGGCAGAGTATTGGAAGGCAGAAAGGGGTCGGCATCGCCATGGGGAGTTTGGCAAGCGGACTTCCGTCATGCCCGGGCAGGCTGGTGTCGAGAGAGGGGGGAACCGTTGGTGAAGCGAACCAATTTGCCGTAGGATGAGTCATGCAGGGGGTGCCTCGAGCCAAAGTGGGCCTTGGGGGCTCCGCGCGTCGGAGTGTTTTGTTTGGTTGGATTTCTTCCCCGCTCAGTTTACAACGATTTGGGGACGGATGGGATGAGATGGCATGAGTGAGTATTCGGACGTTCTGGTGGTGAGTCCCACGATTGCGGTTCCTCAGCGGGAATTTCGCTTTTCCTATGCTCGGAGCAGTGGTCCTGGGGGCCAGAACGTCAACAAGGTCAACAGCAAGGTCCAATTGAGCTGGACCCCGGCCGAGTCGTCGGCGCTTCCCAGCGACGTCCTCCAGCGTTTGCTCGATCAGCAGCGAAATCGAGTGAACAAGGCGGGGGAGTTGTTGATCACGAGCGAGCGATATCGAGACCGTGAGCGAAACGTCTCGGACTGCGTCGAGAAGCTCAGGCAGATGTTATTGCGTGCGTCCCGCCGTCCGACTCCCCGCAAGCCGACCAAGCCAACTCGAGGAAGCAAGGAGCGTCGTTTGCGGGACAAGCGAGTTCGGTCGCAAACCAAATCCCATCGTCGCCCCCAGTCACTCGGCGACTAGACGCCGAAGGGGGGGCTTCCGGAGGGAGGGGGCAATCCGCAGGGTGTCTTCGGATCTCACGCTGGGTAGTCGATGGCCACCTATCCAAGGGGGTGCGACCCGGAGGCCAACGGGTGAACCTTGCGGCCTCGGAGCGCTCCCTCAGAAGGAAGCGGTCGTGCTCGGCCGCTGGAGGATCTTTGGTGGTGGGCTGGTAGCTGGCCAGTCGTGGCCCCTCCAGAACAGGTCCGACGGAGGCCTTTTGGGGAGTGGTCTCGACCAGATGGGCAGGCCCGAATGTGCGTCCGAAGACACCCTGCTGGTTCTCTCGCGGGGAAGTGAACTCGGCAAC
>JBJHCD010000373.1:0-4111 GCA_050485845.1 Pirellulaceae bacterium
CGTTATGGCAATCGATACAGTGTGACTGCAGAATCGGCAAGATTCGCCGTTCGAACTGCCGTTTCCACTGCCCCAGCTGTTCCTCATACTCGTCGGCCACCGCTAGGGCTCCCCCCCCGGCCAAAACCAACGAAAACACGACACAGTGCAGGGAAAGGAAAACAGCCGTCCTTCCTCCCATGGCCAACAAACTCGATATGGCTCGAGAGGTACTGACCCTCATCTCGCCTCACTCGTTTCGGGTAAACGGAAACATTCCCCCCCTGAAAATCTTCCGGTCAATCATGACATTCCTGACGGCGCATTCTCGCCCATTTTGTTCGCCAATGCAACCAATTCAAGACAAGAACTGCCTCCACGCATCCATCCCCGAACCAGCAGCGAAACCACTTTGGGCCCGTCTCGGTCTTTCTCGGTCCGTTGTTGTACTTCCCCCGTTCGTGGTAAGGTCTCACCCGTGCATGGATTCGATCCATATTCCCTACGACCTACCCCCCGAGAGACTTCGCAGACTTTGGAATCGCTATCTGTTGGATTGACCAGCGTGATTGTCTTGGGACTTGGAGCTCAGTGGTTGGCTTGGCGGCTCAAGATCCCCTCCATCATCCTCCTTCTGTCAGCCGGCCTGCTAGCGGGACCGGTCTGCGAATGGCGGCTCGGTTGGCGGCTGGTTGATCCGGATCAACTCTTCGGCGACCTACTGTTTCCCCTTGTATCAATATGCGTCGCGGTGATCCTATTCGAGGGGGGCTTGAGCTTGCGATTTGACGAGATTCGCAAGATTCGAGGGCCATTGTGGCGGCTATTGACGCTCGGTGCACTGGTGACCTGGCTTCTCTCCGCCGCTGCCGCCACCTACTGGCTCGACATGCCTTGTTCGATCGCACTCCTGTTTGGGGCCATTCTGGTCGTGACGGGCCCGACCGTCGTCCAACCCCTCCTCCGCCAGATCCGACCGGTCGGTCATTCCGGTCCCATGGCCAAGTGGGAGGGAATCGTGATTGATCCCATCGGAGCGGTGCTCGCCGTTCTGGTGTATGAAGTCATTGGCGCGCTGGAATCGCAGGATTGGCAGACGACCGCCCTTCACCTAACGCAAACTCTGCTGCTCACCACCATCTCGGGAATCGTGATCGGATTGGCGGGGGCTTGGGCGCTGATTGCGGTCTTTCAGCGGCACTGGGTCCCGGATTTCCTCGACAGCCCGGTTGTGTTGATGTTCGTCGTGGCCGCCTTTACAACCGCGAATCAGCTGGAGCACGAGTCCGGATTGGTCGCAGTCACGGTGATGGGGATCGTACTGGCGAATCAGCGAATTTCCGTTCTTCATGCTGTCTTCGCGTTCAAGGAACGACTGACCATCCTCCTGGTCTCCATTCTCTTCATCCTGCTTTCCGCTCGTCTCGATCTTCGACAAATCACCACGCTCGGCTGGTCCGCTTGGTTTTTCGTTGCCAGCTTGATTCTGGTGATTCGTCCACTGTCGGTCTGGGCCTCGACCGTGGGGAGCAGCATAACCTGGCGGGAGAGGATTTTTCTCTCCTGGATGGCGCCGCGAGGCATTGTCGCCGCGTCCGTGGCCAGCGTGTTCGCCATCGCCTTGGGAGATCAAGCGGCCGGTTTGGCCTCGATGATGTTCCTGGTCATTCTTTGTACCGTGACCACCTACGGGTTGACTGCCGGCCCCCTTGCTCGGCGACTCGGCCTGGCCATGAACAGTCCACAGGGGATCCTCTTCGCCGGGGCTCACCCACTGGCTCGCGAGATCGCCAAGGCCCTGCAATCGTTGGGAGTCAGCGTGATGCTGGTCGACAACAATTACCGCAACGTTCAGGCCTCCCGCCAGGAGGGACTTCCGACGCGGTTTGCCAGCATTCTCTCGGAACAGGTCATGAATGAACTCGATTTGTGGGGAATCGGCCGCTTCGTGGCCCTCACGCCGAACGTCGAAGTCAACTCCTTGGCGGCCAACTTCTTCGCCTCGGTCTTCAGCAGCGCGGATGTCTATCAGTTGGCCCCGCCAGCCACCGGAAAGTCGCGATCGACCACCGGGATGGAGCACATTCGAGGACGAATCCTGTTTGGGCCCGATGCAACCTACGAATCGCTCCGCGCGCGTCTCGAGGAACATGGGTCGATCAAGAAAACGCGGATCACTTCCGAGTTCACTCAGGCCATGTTCGAGGAGCAGTATGGCGACCGAGCCACGCTGCTGTTCGTGCACCACGAAGAGGGCCAAGTGGTCGTGGTCACCAGCGGGTCACGTCCCATCCTCAAACCGGGCTGCACGGTGATCAGCCTGGTCAACGTGTTGCCGGAAAGCACGAGCCCCCGCCAAGCCGCACACGAAAACCCCTGACTCGGCTGCCGGACATTCGCGAATCTACGGCCCGTCAATTGCCCGCGACTTGCCATGGAATCCATCGCGAACAAGCCGAGCCGACTCGAGCCCTCAAGTAACTTCCCGTCTCCCGAGGGCCCGGGCAGCAACATCCCCATTATGTCTCACGCGGCCACTATGTGGGCGGAGCCTGCTCGAAGGCCGCCTTCATCCCCTCCATCATCTCTTCTGGCGTGAGGTCCCTCAGATGCGTGGCAAAGGACCAAACGTGGCCGAACGGATCGACCACCGAGCCATAGCGGTCGCCCCAAAACATATCGGCCGGAGGCATTTGGACTGTCGCCCCCGCACTTACCGCTCGCTCCACCATCGCATCACAATCTTCCACATACAGATGAAGCGAAACGGGAGAGCCACCCAAAGCGTGGGGAGTCTGCGATTTCCCCCCACAGTACTCGGGAAAGTCATCCGCCAAATAGACGATGCTCTGGCCAATGCGAATCTCGGCATGCATCGTCCGTTTCCCATCCGGCGCCGGTAGACAGCTTATTTCCTCGGCACCAAATGCTGTCTTATAGAAGGCAATCGCCTCCACGCTGGAATCAAACACCAAATGAGGAATAATTCCTTCCCGGTCTTCGGGAATCGGTTTAGACACGTCAGTCATGGAAAATTTCCTTCCCACGTAAAGGTTTGGAGACAGTTGGAGAACACGAAGTTCCGAGACTACCCAGCGAGTCGCCACCAAGGCCCGTCCGAGCCACACCTCGAGCGAACGTCAGCGGCCCTCGAAGGTGGCCGATAGTTTGGCAGTTGCCGTTCTGAGAGTCAGTCGGATCGGCCCGCCCGATTTCGACATGATCAGTAGAAATAATCAGGCGAAGTCAATAATGAAACGAGTTGGAGCACTCGGCTCCGACGAAGTCGCTAAGTCTGGTCCCCTAACTGCCGACGGAGGCGACGCAATACGCGAGATCGCGCCTGACGCACCGCGGCAACCGATACCCCCAGTTCCGCGGCCACCACATCCGTGGGCACCTGATCAATGGTACTTCGCCAAAAGGCCCGCCAAGTCCCTGATTCAAATTCGGCCGACACCAACTCGAGCGCCCTTTGCAGGAGCCCCCGCAGGTCCCCAGGATCGGTCGGCTCGCCACCGTCGCTCGAGCCACCCTCGACATCCGGAAATTGTTGAAGTTGTCGAACCGCATCGCTCCCTCCCGTCGTCGTCACTCGGCGGCCAATTGCCCGGTGATAGTCGATGACCTTATGACGAGCGATTGTCCAGAGCCAACCGCGGAATGAACCGGGACTCGCGGCCAGTTCCGAGCGAGATTCCCCATGGCGAGACTTCTCCGATCCATTTCGTGGGTCTGGACTGGCGATCGCGGGCAGGTCTCCGTCCATCCGTCGAAACTGGAACTCCTCCACGCTCCGAGAGACCGCCTTCAAAACCTCTTGCACGACATCGTCTCGATCCGATTCACTCACATGAAGCTTCCGGCACCACGCCTGAAGAAGTGGTTGATAAAGGGAGACCATTTGCTGCCAGGCAATCGGGTCGCGACGCCGAAGTCCAAGGACAAGGCTCTTTCGAGTCGAACCTTCCGAGTTGGGTCGTAAACAGGCTGAGCTATCGGGGGGCAATGCCATGAGCCGGATTTTCCGATCTTCATGCCAGGGAATTTTCGCAGAGCGGCCGGGAACTCCCCACCGGCACGCGAACTCTGTCACCGACCAAAATAGCGAGCATTTTCATCTCACACAACC
>JBJHCD010000373.1:4121-6172 GCA_050485845.1 Pirellulaceae bacterium
CCTTCAAGTCGGCCACCTTTTGGTACCATGGGAGCGAGTCGGGTGAGTTTCTCGAAAAGCGGGAGGAGCGGCATGCCAGAGCAAGTTGGCCGAGACTACTCGGGATCTCCGTTCGGAATTCGGTCCATCATTCAGCTCGTCGCCATGACCGTGGCGATTGTGCTGTTCATCGTGGGTCTGCAAATGGCCTTCGGCGTTTACCGACTGGTTCAGGATACTCTACTCTCTCCCGAACACTTTGCCCAAATCGTCGAAACCTGGGCGCCCCCACTTCGCGAGGCAACACGAGAAGAAAGGGAAGGAAGAGACGACGAGCATCCAGGCCACCATCTATCCGACGAGGGACTACCCGACGACAGACGCCCCGACGAGCAACTATCGGCAGAGAGATCGCCCGACGAGAGACGGCCCGAGAATTTCGCCGGCTCCATCGCGGCGGGCGACTCAACCGATGAAGGAGGCCAACCGTCGATAGCCTCCCCCTCCGACCAAGCAGGCCCGGATGCTCTGGAAGCACCGGATACACCGGAGCCAGCCGAGCGGTCCGTTAACCGGATCGATGGCCCTAACACCGACGCGGTCCCACCCGATGGCGAAGACTCGCTCGGCACCGCAACGACGCCAGAGAATGATCCGGAAGCGACGCTCAGCGCCGATGCGACGGAACATGGAGAACCTGTGGAAGAGTCGGCCGTGACCGAACCGGTGGACAGGATGGCAGAAGCGGAAGCAGCCTGGCCCGATCCTCGCGAGGTGAGGGACCCGCCCGCCGGACCGATCGATGCTCTCGAACAGTTCCTGATCAACTTGAACCAGAAGGATTTGGGACGAGCCGGCGCGGGGCTACTTATCGTCCTTTTTCTCTTCGTCTTGGTGAAAATCCCCATCGCTCTACTGACCATCGCGGGAAACATCTTCGCCTCGCTGCTCAAGTCGTCCCAAACAATCCAATCCATAACCGTTCGGTCGGGAAAATCGAATTCCGGAAGTCGGCGTCAACGAGCGGCGGACGACTCGGATCGACCACTGCATGTCGGCGACCTGACGAGATAGTTTCCACCCATCCATGACCATCGAATGGTCTCGTAATACCCCCCCATCCCCGACAGGAAGAAGGTGAACAAGATGCAGATCGGCAAACATTCGACTGGTATCGGGAACTGGGGAATCGGTGTCTTGCTTGTCTTGGGACTCGTGCTGTCAGCTTGCGAGCTAGTCGCCGACGAGCCCCAAGGGGAAACGAAGCATCAAACGCTACAGCTTGCCGTGTTCCACGCCGATGCCACCCCGCCACTCGGCAGCCCGGTCGCCTATGCCGCGGCGCGAAGCATTGAGGATCCACTGAGCGCTCGCGGTATCGTATTGCTCGGCGCAGGCCGGCCGATTGTTCTCTGTGCCGTCGACTGGATCGGCATTGGGAATGGCGGCCATGATGTCTGGCGAGCCCAGTTGGCCCAAGCGGCGGGAACCACGCCCGACCGAGTTGCCGTCCATGCGTTACACCAACACGACGGAGTTCGCTGCGACTTCACGGCGGAGGAACTCCTGGCCGCCGAAGGTCTCGCGGGCCGCCGTTTCGATGTGCCGTTTCTTCGCCGGACCATTGAGAACACGGCGGAGGCAATCCGCGAAGCACTCGAGCAGGCTCAGCCGATAACGCACCTCGGCGTCGGCCAAGCCAAGGTTGAGAAAGTCGCCTCCAACCGGCGAATTCTGGGTCCGGATGGTCGAGTGACCATTTCCCGCTCCAGCTCCTATCGCATTCCCGAACCGCTCCTCTCCCGGCTCACTGCCTCGGCTCGAGCGAATGGCTACGATCTAAGTGCCGCTCGAGTCGAAGAGGCATTGGCAGCGCCCGAGGGGGTCATCGATCCCTGGCTAAAGATGCTGACCTTTTACAATGAAGACGAGCCTCTTGTCAGCCTCAGCTACTACGCCACTCATCCTCAAAGCCATTTCGGCAAGGGAGATGTCACCGCCGAGTTTGTCGGGTTGGCTCGATCCGAAAGGGAACAGGCCTTGAGTGGGCTCCCCATCATTCACTTCAATGG
>JBJHCD010000374.1:0-6164 GCA_050485845.1 Pirellulaceae bacterium
ATACGAGGTGGAGGACGATCGCTCCTCACCTCCTCCCCCCAGTTCCCCTCCCGCGCCGGAGCAAGGAGTCCCGGGTGACCAAGCGGACCGTGGGGCTCCGCCCCCTCCCCGAGGAAACGGTAGCGACATTCCCCCGGCCACGACTCCTGGAGGCGCTCCTCAACAACCTCCTTCGATTCCTCAGACTGCCCTGGACGATTTCGCCGTACCCGATGGCACTCCGGATGAGCTATGGAGTTTTATCGAAGACGTCTCTCGGCGTGAGCCGCGCGGAAGGACTCAGCAAGAGATTCTCCGGAGCGTTCAGGAGATCATGAGTGCTCGGATTGGGGCCGCCGAGAAAATTCTCGAGCATCCCGACGCGACGACCGAGCAGCGTCGCAACAGCGTGGAAGTGAAGTTGGCGACACTTCAGGAGCTGATGGGTATTGGGGTCGTGGAGGCCGAGGATCACTTCAAGGAGTTTTGTCGAGCACTGGTCAATGATCAGGACTCGGAGATTGCTCGCTATGGGCGACTGTTGAATTTTGCCTTGGACGTGAACGAGGTTGTGACCAACGAGGCCGACGCCGAGAGCGGCGGCGCAGACGAAATCGTCGCTCGAGCACGGGATCTTCTCTCGGAGGAGGTCGTGGACAACGAGACCTTCCAATACGTTCGCGCCAGCGCGTTGGAGCTTCTTCAGGGAGGTTATCCGGCCGAGGGGCAGCAGATTGTGGATGAGTTGGTGACGACGTTTGCCGATGAGACGGACGAACAGATTCGCCGCGACGTCCGATCCTTGCCGGAAGAGGCCTTTTTCCTGAAGTCCGAACTTCCGCAGAAGCTGACGAATTTCGTCCAGCGACAGCCCGGTTCGCTGGAACCGCTCCTCGCGGCAACTCGGGAATTGCTTGAGCAGGATCGGATGGGGACCACCGCGCTACAGCAGGCGGTGTTCATTGCCGACGCAATGGAGCGTCACGGCGAGACCGAAGCGGCTCGCGAAGTCTACTCACGCGTGACGGAAGTCTTCAGCAGTTCGGAAGACGAAGAGGCGGCCCGATTGGCGGTCGAGGCGACTGAGTCGGCGGAGCGTCGCTTGGGAATGGTGGGACAGCCATTCTCATTGACGGGTAAGTTGAGCGACGGCAGCGAGTTGGATTGGGAGGAGTTCCGAGAGGGAAATGTGGTCTTGGTAACCTTCTGGTCGATCGAGAATCGGGCCTATGTCCAGCAGGAGATTCCTCAGATCAAGGAGTTGGCGGAGCTGTATGCCGACCGAGGATTTCGGGTGGTCGGCGTGAACGTGGACGAGGAGCCCGAATTGCTACAGCAGTTTTTCCGCTTTCAGTCCGTTCCTTGGCCGAATGTCATGGACGGCACGGCGGGAGAGGGGCAGATGGTCAAGCAAGTCGGCGTGGCCACGATTCCCTTCAATATCTTGGTCGATCGAGAGGGGAACGTGACAGCGTTGCACCTGAATTCCCAGTCGCTCCCGGAAAAGCTGCTCGACGTGCTGAACTAGCGTTGGCTCGCCGGTGAGCCGGCATCTTGGTTGAGCAGGCGTCATGCTTGAGCCGGCGTCATGCTTGAGCCGGCATCATGCTTGAGCCGGCATTCGTGGGAGAGCCGATTCTCGTCGAGCCACAATGGTTCGCGGTATCAGAATTCGCCGGCGGTCAGTTCCGTTCGAACTCGACGCAGCAGTGGGCTGTCGGCTTGGAGCCGGAGTCCCTCGTCCAGAAGTCGCAACGCGTCAACTCGGCGGCCCGTGGCCGCGAGTTGGCGAGCGATCTCGACGAGGCTGTCCAAATCCGTCGGCCCGGGGAACGGCAACCCCTGCTCGCGAACTCGGCCCAGGGCAATCCGCCAGGCCCCGGTGAAATCACGCCGTTCGACTAGTTCTTTCATCCAGAGTCGTCGGACTGCCTGCGGACCGTCGCGGTAGAGCGGCACCTCTGGGCGACGTCGCTGGCCCAACTCGAGAATCCGCAGCGCTTCGCCATAGTCCGCGTGGCGGCAGAGCAGGAGGGCCCATTTCTGGTGAATGTGGAGATCATTGGCCTGAAAGGGGGCATAGTCCGGACACTCGGCCAAGCCCCGATTCAGCACGGCGGCCGCCTGGGCATATTCTTGTTTTTCGGCCAGGTCGAGTGCCCAGTTATTCAGCGTCGCCAGCAGGTTTTCCTGTGCCGAGAGGTCGTCGGCGTCCAGTAACAAACTGGTCCGGAACTCTTGTTCGGCTGCCTCGAATCGCCGAGCATCCAGGTGCCGTACTCCTCGGTTGTAGTAGACCTTGGCCAGGAGTTGCACGTCGCTGATCTCGCGAATTTCTTCCGTGCCCCGATCCGTTCGGCTGAAGGAGCTTCGCTGACGCGCGGTGGAAAGCGCCTCGGAGGAGTGCGGAAAATCTCGCCGCTGCTGGCTCGACAAGCGAAACCAGTCGGGGCAAGTTGTCTGCACGTCGACTCGAGCCGGCCCGAGGAGTAATCGAGCGTAGACATGAGTCGGCGTGGCGACGGCTACCGTCGGAAGTTCGCATGCCTGACAGAAGAGTTGGAAGAGCAGGGTGGCGCTGACGCAGTTGTAATCTCCATCCCGGAGGGCTCGCGAGATTTGAGTGCAGTCGGCCTGGTAGTTGCCGACGAGCACTCGGCGATGCATCCATTCATGAACCGCCACGCACCGCTCGCGCGGATCTGAAATCCGAGCGACTTCCCGTTTCACCTCGGATACATGGCCTTCATACCGCTCCCGCAGTTCATCCGCCAAGGATGGGATGCGGATGTGATTGGCGATCATGACTGCTTCGAGAAAACTGACTTCCTCCAGTTGACCATCCGCCGCGTCCGCCAGGAGTCGAGCCTCCTGGGGATCCGTGATGTCCATCACGAATTCGTGGTCTGCTCGCAAGGCTCCCCAGGAGTTCAGCGCCATTGCCACCAGCAGGCAGAGCATGGTCCGGCAAGCAAGCCTTCCGAGCGGAGGCTGAATCACCGAGGGCGACATGTTGGGACGGCACCACATAAGCTTGTCGAGAGAAGGGCAGCTCAATTTCCAAGGGAAGAAAAGTTGGGGCGAACGAGGGGACTCGATGAGTGGATCGCGTGGGGAGTGGAAAAAGTGGAAACCAGGGGTGAAGTCACCAGGACGACCACCAGTGCCCAATGCCCTCGACCCCGTGACCGGGAAGCAATCAGGACCACGATGGCGATCGTGCGGGCATTACCCCCTTTGGCAAGGAAACGAGTTCCGGCAACGCGTTCTAGGGAAACATACGTCGCGATTGGCAATCGGAGCGGCTCGACTATTCGAAAAGCGGCCGCTCGTTGAAATCCAGCCCCCTACAATCGTTACAGGTTACTCAGGCGAATAAGTGCGAGGCACTGGGCCTGGAGTGGGGGAGAGCGGCATGGGCGAAGCGGAAGCGAGGGGGCCAGACAAGGACAAGACGGACGTGGATGGATGGCGCATGAGACTTCGTTGATGGGGTCGGTTCGCCACTTCCACTCCGTCAGGCTTCCGGCTGGGCTTGGGAGACTTCCGGCGAATTTTCGGGTAGGAGATGTCCCAGCTTTTCGCGCTTGGTTGCCAGGTAGTTCGCGTTGTGCTCGTTGACGCCGGAGATGATCGGTACCGGATCGACCACCTCCAAGCCGAATCCTCGAGCGTTGAACAGGGCATCGATTTTCTTGACGTTGTTTGTCAGGAGGCGAACGCGAGTCAGCCCGAGATCCTTGAGGATTTGAATCCCGACATTGTAGTCGCGCATGTCGGCTTGGAAGCCGAGTGCATGGTTGGCTTCGACGGTGTCGAGCCCTTGGTCTTGCAGTGCGTAGGCTTTGATTTTCTCGGTGAGTCCGATCCCTCGTCCCTCTTGAGGCAGGTAGACGAGGACGCCCCGTTTCTCGCGGCCGATCATTTCCAGTGCCAGTCGCAATTGATCCCCGCAATCGCAGCGAAGTGAATCGATCAGATCTCCCGTGAAGCAACTGGAATGCATGCGAACCAGGGGGGGATTCCCGTCGGTATCGGAGAGATCTCCCATGGCCAGTACGACCGGTTCTTGGGATTCGTACTTGACTCCGTAAACGGTGATGTGGAATTGACCGTAGCGTGTGGGCAGCAGGGCCTCGGCGGCCCGATGGACCAGTTTTTCGCTCAGACGTCGATGAGCGATCAGTTCCTCGATGGAAATGATGGCCAATCCATGCTGATGGGCGATCCGCAGCAATTCATCTCGGCTGGCTCGTTCTCCCTGATCGTTGAGGACCTCGCAAAGGACGCCGGCGGGGGTTAGTCCGGCCATGCGGGCCAGATCGACGGCCGCCTCGGTATGGCCGGCCCGGCGCAAGACCCCTCCTTCCTTGGCAACCAGGGGAAGCACATGTCCCGGACGAACGAAGTGTTCGGGGTGACTGGCCGGATTGACCGCTTCTCGAATCGTGCGGGCCCGTTCTTCGGCTGTGATGCCGGTCTTCGAGGAGCGGTGATCGATCGGCGTCACGTAGGCGGTCCCTTGTGGCGTCGTGTTGGCGTCGGCAACCGGAAACAATTCGAGTCGCTCGGCCACCTCGGGAAGAATGGAGAGGCACGGAATTCCGCGGCCCGACATGATGAAATTGATCGACTCGGTTGTCGCCTTCTCCGCGGCGCAGATGTAGTCCCCTTCGTTTTCACGATCCTCCGCGTCCACGACGATGACCACTTCACCTCGAGCGATGGCGTCGACGGCCGCTTGCACGGTGGAGAACTGGCGGGCGGGGCGGGTATCTCGGTCAGAAGTCATGCGGCGAACCTTTCTCTTGGACGTGCGGGACCGGCGCGTGGTCCTCGCGACTTCCCGATTCTGGGAAGTCGAGCCGACTTGGCCAAACTGCCTATAGGGGGGGGAGGATGGAGGGGATCGAATGGGCCGCCGAGCGTGGTGAAGTTCAGCAGCTTGACTATCCCGCTAAAATGAATCCCAGTAGGATGTTCTTCACTTACTAGTATAGGCGCCCCGGCGTGGGGCGACAGCGGGAGAGGTGAGCCGGCGGGATGGAAAAGTCCTTGAAACAGCTTGGAATGATTATCCATGGGCTCTCGGCCCCCCTGATCCTTGTCCTGGTCGTTTTTCTGATCTTGTGGGGCGACTGTCCATCAATGGCGGTGGCGTCGGAGCCTGCCGATTCGAAGCCCGAGGAACCGGCAGCGGCCACTTGGGATCTCGACCGCCGGTTCGGAGTGCGGATGTTCGAGGTGGAGGGGGAGGTTCTTCGGGCGGACGTCTATCAACCTCGAGGCTCGGGGCCTTTCCCCGGCGTGCTGATGATTCATGGCGGGGGTTGGGTTTCCGGTAGTCGTCTCAACATGCTAGCACATGCCAACGCGGTGGCTCGAGCCGGTTTCACGGTGGTTGCCATTGATTACCGTTTGGCCCCACGTCACCCCTTTCCAGCCCAGTTGGATGACTGCCGAGCGGCGTTGGCATGGGCGCGGCGCGAACAGGAGTCGCTGAAGCTCGACCCGGACCGCATCGCCCTCTACGGCTACTCGGCGGGAGGACATCTCGCCTGCCTGCTCGGCTTCACCCTAAGTGCCCCGGGCGAGTCGGAAGAGCGGGAAGAGCCGAGTGAGCCGAGGAAGTCGGAGGAGTCCAGGAAGTCGGAAGAATCGTCCGAGTCGGGGGATTCGGAGGGTTCGAAAGGTTCCGAAGATTCGGAGGGCTCGGGGGATTCAGGGGATTCCAAGGAGTCGGTTCAGGAGGTCGAGCCGGCACTGTCGCCGGTGCGGGCGATTGTGGCTGGAGGGGCACCCTGCGATTTCGCTTGGCTTCCCGCTCAGAGCCGAGCGTTGGCGGTCGTCTTCGGGGCGACTCGAGAAGAGGAGCCGGAGCGTTACGAGCGGGCATCTCCGCTGCATCGGGTAACGGGCGAGGCGCCTCCGACGCTCTTGTATCACGGAACGGATGATCAGTTGGTTCCGCTGGCGACCACGACGAGGATGTATCGGAGGCTTCAGGAGTTGGGGGTCCCCAGTCGCTTGGTGACGGTGGAAGCTCGCGGGCATCTCTCGGCGTTTCTGGATCCCGAGGCACCTCGGCGAGCGGTCGCTTTTTTGAAGCCGCTGCTGCAGCCACCGGCTCCCCCCACCGCGGATGGTCTGGACATGGGGGAAGAGGAATGACGGAGGGACTGGAG
>JBJHCD010000375.1:0-6156 GCA_050485845.1 Pirellulaceae bacterium
AAATGTCCGGACAACAAGTTGCGTGGGCGACTCACCTGGGGCAGGAAGAGGTCCTGGTTTGCAACCTGGTCGGGGTCGCGATTGCTTCCATCGCTTGGAACGACATGCTGTATCTCGTTGAACATCCGGAGACGCCCAATCTCTATTGGGCCCTCTCGGCGATGCCTCAACCGCTGGTTTCCTTCCGTCGTTCGATGGCCTATGAGCGACAGATGCTTTATGAGCAATTGAAGGTGCTGCGCGAAGTCGATGACTCACCCCGTCCCGCCGGCTATTGGAGTGACTTCCTCGATCGGCTTGGGCCACAACTCGCCTCCATTGCCTCGGAACTCGATCTTCCACGATTCGACGATGACCCCGAGTTGGCAAAGTCGGCCTTGATCTGGTCCGTGGCGGCCGCCTATCCGGAAGCTAAGCGCTATTTGATCGAACGATGGGACATGCCGCCGGAAAAGGTCGAGGCCTACCCCACGGCACAGGTGGTCTTTCTGGCACTCGTTCGGTTCCACGACTATTGGAGTGACGAGTTGTTCAAATGGTTTAACCTCCCGGTCGCTCAAGTGCGCGCGAAGGTGCCACCCGGTAAGTTGACTCAGGCCATGCAAGCGGAGGCGGAGCAATATGGTTGGATCGCCCTCACCTCGCAGTTATTCCTGCCGGCGATCGATGCCGCTCGACTGGCTGCGGAACGGAGTGAACAGAAACGGGCCGTCTTGATGACGGTCGAGGCGATTCGCATGTATGCCGCCGAACATGACGGTCAGCTGCCCCCCTCTCTCGAAGCGCTTTCCGTGCCTGCCCCTTTGGATCCACTGGTCGGCAAGCCCCTGGCCTACGAAAGGCTGGATGACCGGGCCATTCTAAGTGGCCACCCCTTTCCCGGCATTCAAGATCGACTCGTCTTGCGCATCGCGGAGTAGATATTCGTCGAACGTGTGCACTTGCGAACTTACGACCAATCCAATAACAGGAGTTTCCCAGGATGTCCCATGAACCTCGCACAAGTCCCGTTCACTTTGGCCAAGGTTGCCAAGCCATTGTGACCACGGCCATACTGGCTTTGACCGGACTTTTCGTGGCACCGACACTCATCGCCCAAGAGGACAGGGGAACGGCCTTGTCGGACGACCAACTGATTCGTCCCGTGGTCTCCGAAACGACCATCGTCATTATGAAGATCGAACCCGCTCGGCTCCTTCCATCGCCCCAGGGAGAGAACGAGAGTGATCCGTCAACGAACCAGCCGTCGGAAGGGAATCCCTTGTTTTCGTTGCTCGAAGAGCAGGAGGTGACAGGAGCGTGGTTGAAGAAGCTGCACGAAGTTCTTCACGAAGTACGGAATGTCACAAATGATATGCCGATTTTCATCATGGTCGATATTCCGAAGTCGAAGCAGGAGGCGCCTTTCACGCTCGTCGTGAAGCGAAGTTCGGGTGAGTCGTCCGAGCGTGTGACTGGATGGCTTGAGAACTTTGGACGCTGGAAGGTGGCGGTACGAGGCGATTTGATCGTAGCCTCCGGCGCCCTGCCCACCATTGTTCCGAAGTCGAGCCCCGCTGTTGCTGAAGATGGAAGGCCCGCGTTGGCCGAGGCTTTCGCTGCCGTCTCGGACTACCCCATCCAAGTGCTGTTTGTCCCTCCCGAGCATCTTTGGCGGACGGTGCGTGAACTTATGACGGACCTCCCCGCGCAGCTGGGTGGAGGGCCGAGCAGCCTATTGACGGAAGGGGTACAGTGGGGGGCGTTGGGAGTCGATCCGGGTCAGTTACGAATGCAACTGACGATACAGTCCCGTTCCGAGGAAGATGCCCAGAACTTTTCCGAGTATCTCCCGATTCTCCTCCGTTCCTGCTACCGAGCGGCCGCGGAATTTCACGAAGTTGGCCCTGAGAAACTCTTCGATTCTCTGGTGACGGCCATGAAACCTACCGTGCGGGAAAATCAAGTTATCGTCACGATGAATATCCTCGATGTCGGTCGAAATCAGCTCGACATGTTTCTGAAGTTGGCCCAGGCTGCCGAGGCGGGCATGCAGCGACAAGAGGACCTGCGGTTGCGGCAGATTTTGATTGCGATGCATAACTACCACGACACCTACGGGGAATTTCCTCCGGCCAATCGGCATCGAGATTCCGAGGGGAAGCTGGGTCTCAGCTGGCGAGTTCATCTGCTACCTTTCTTGGGCGAATCGGATTTGCATCGAGAATTTCGCTTGGATGAACCTTGGGATAGCGAGCACAATCAAGAGCTGCTTACTCGAATGCCGGAGATCTATTCCCGCTCATCGCGAATCCTCGATACCGAAGATCGACCTGCCCCGGGATATACGACGTTGCTGGCCCCGGCAGGAGAGGACGCAGTCTTTGGTGGTGAGACTTCCCATTCGCTGGGCCACATTGTGGATGGAACGTCCAACACGGTCGTCCTGGTGGAGGTCATGCCTGAACGGGCCGTTCCCTGGACCGCTCCCCAGGATTTTGTTTACGATCCGGACAACCCCTTGGACGGAATTCTCATTCATCCCGATGAACGGTGGATGGCTGGAATGGCGGACGGCAGTCTCCAGTGGTTCCGGTCCGGAGCTTCTGCTCGGACCATATTGCATCTGTTTCAGAAGAGCGACGGCCATCCCATTCCGATGAACGAACTGCAATAACGGGCTTGAGGAATCGCGGGCAAGTTTCTAAGCTCCAAGGGAGAACGAGTCTTCCCTGGAGCCATTTACCGCATGACAGATCAGCCCCCCGCATCGGACGCTTCCTCCTCAGCATCTTCCGAACCTGCCCGCATCGGCATCGTGACCGTTTCGGACCGGGCCAGCCGGGGTGAGTACGAGGACCGAGGGGGTCCCGCGATTCACGCCTATCTGGACGAAGTCCTTGATTCTCCCTGGACTCCACATGCCCGAGTCATCTCGGACGACCAGTCACTGATCGAAGAGACTCTTCGCGAGCTGAGCGATGTCGAGCGGTGTTGCTTGATCGTGACGACCGGTGGGACGGGTCCGGCGATGCGAGATGTCACTCCGGAGGCGACGGAAGCCGTTTGCGAAAAGATGATGCCCGGATTTGGCGAGCTGATGCGGCAAGTCTCTTTGCAGAAAGTTCCGACCGCGATCCTCTCGCGACAGACCGCCGGTATTCGGGGCGGCGCGTTGATTGTCAACCTCCCTGGGCAACCGAAAGCGATTCAAGAGTGTCTTGATGCCGTCTTCCCGGCCATTCCGTATTGCATTGATCTGATCGGCGGGCCTTACTTGACGACCAACGAGCAGCGGCTGGTTGCCTTTCGTCCCAAGAAGAAATAGCACCCCATACATCGGCTAGCGCGCGAGCCTAACGGATGTACGCTTCGGGGGGTTCGACGCGATCGGGCTCATCCTTGGCCCACTGCACGAACTCGTCAATACAGGGTGGGCAACAGAAGGCGTACTCCTGACCGGCGATGACCCATGTGCAATCGGGATTCGCCTTGGTCCGAGTGATCGGACAAATGGGATCTCCCGGTTGCGGATTGAAGTCATGGGCCGCTCGAAAACCGGCAAATTTCATGGAAGGAGTCGCACCGTCGTTGGCCGCGATATCCTCCTCGGAATAGGCTCCCCCGGGCGTAAGATATAGCTGCCGCTCCGCTTCGTCCTCCACTTTTTGGGGCATTGCCGAGGAGGATAGCGTATGCGAGTCATCCGAGGGGGCGAGCACAAATCGGGTCACGATCCACACTCCAATAATGACCAGCACGGTCCCGGCTAGTAGCCAATCCGCAGAGAGAAATCTCGACGAGGTGGACGTTACAACTTGCTCCGCTTTCGGATCGCCCTCCCCGGAATCGGACGGCGGAACACTTCCGACTGGCTGGGCAGACATCGGCTCACTTTCTCGGCCACGGGAACCGTTCGTAATTCGCGAGTCAGTCATTTCATCGGATCTCAACGAGTTCCATAGAGATAGGCCACGATATCCCAGGCATCTCGTTCGGTGACATCCAAGTTCGGCATCGCGGTTCGGGAATGGTGCGATTTGGGGTCCTGGATCCAGTCGACGAGATTCTCGGGTGTGTTCGCCAGCACTCCGGCAATAAACATCTGGTCGACAAACTCCTCCAGCTTCGGGCCAACTCGACCAGTCGCCCCCGGTATTCCGGGAATGACGTGGCAGGCGCCGCAGCCATATTTCCGCAAGGCAATTCGGCCTCGATCTCGGTCCGCGTCGCCGAGCGGCCAGTGGGGCTTCGCCGGATGTCGATGTAGTCCGCGGCGAGCGAGATCGAAAGAGACGGTCCCCGCCAGCAGGAGGCCGAACAGCACGAGTACGGTTGTGACTTGTATCCAGGATTGTGTCATTGGGCCACCGTGGTCGGATGCAAAGTTGTCGGTGGAAGGTTTTTTATCTGGGTCTCGGTCTCGGTCTTGTATTTGTTTTCGTTTTCGCTTTCGTTTGTGTTTTCGTTTTCGTTCTTGTTCGTGTTGGATGGGGATTGTTGGAGTTCCGTTGGGTGCTGACGGGTTCGGCTGCCGTTTGAAGCGGAACTCGGGAGCGCGCCGGCCCGCCTATTCCCGTCGCGCCTGGCCGAGACGCCGCTCACCTTGCCTTGTGCTTCAATCGCGGTGACGAGGATTCCGATGGCCACCAAGGCGTAGGTGAGGCAACCAGGCATCCACATAATCAATCCGGCCAACTGCTGATCTTCCAAGGGGGTCAGACCCCAGAGATCGGTTCGGCCGACGTAGGCGGGATACCAAGGTTGCGGAGCGAGCGTCATGAAAACTCCCAGCACGGTGGCATGGATTGTCGTCGTGAACAGATAGAGAACTCCGACGGCGCTTCCCAAACGAAACCGACTGAAGGGATCGAGGAGCAATCGCCAGAAGAGGCACGACACCAGGAAGAAGGAGAGGTGCTGCAGGTCATGGATGGAGGCGGATCGAAGGGCAGCTTCGTACCAGGAGGGGAGATGCCAAAGCCACATCGCGGCGGCGAAGAGCACCCATGCCAGCAATGGGTCCCAGAGCAGTCGGAACCCCAGCACCTGGGCTCCCCAACGCCGAAGTCGTCCGTAGAGTCGCCGGGCCGGCATCGAGAGTCCCCAGAGGCAGACCCACTGCGGTGCCCCCATGACAATCAGCGGTGCGGAGACGGTCATGAGAATCATGTGCTGCACCATGTGTGCCCAAGCAAGCTGATCGCTGAGTGGGTCGAGCGGCGTGAGCAGTGCGAGTCCGAGGGTTACCCAGCCGAGAAAAAAAGCTCGCTGCCGATAGCGTGAGATGAGTGGCTGGCGTGGTGTTCGCTTCGCCATGACCTGGAGCCCGCGCAGATAGAGCCACCCCATCACGGCGAGGCTCAACCAAACCACCGGGTCTCCATTCCAATCTCGCCAGCCGACCGGACGATCCAAGGGGGCTCGATGTGCCCAGACTTCACTGGGCAAGCTGAACAACAGCCCGGCGGCGAGCAGCGGCACGTTAGCCCGCGCGTCGATGAGCGATGGGAACGCCCGACACGAGATGGTTCGACGCGTCCGCACCGTCAGCACTCCGCCAAATAGAAGAGGATCGGCAGGGATTCAGCCAGAATGATCACGATGAACAGCAGGCCCGCGCGGTATCCCGTCCGGGCCAGAAACAGTTTCGTACTAAGTTCCGAGCTCAGTTCAGTATTCAGTCCAATACTCGGTCCACTACTCAGCTTACTCACATGACTCCCCTCCGATTGCCCTGGCGGCGAGAACTGTCGCAGGGAGCGGCGTGCCACCCAGGTCGAGACTACCGCCAGGATCGTCATGGCGACGGTAATCCCGATGATGATCAAGGAAACGATGGTAACTCCACCCCACGCGATCTCCCCCCAACCGCCGATGCAGCCCCATTCGGCCACCAGGGCCGCGATCAGCAAATGGACCAACCAGGCGAACGCCGCACCGAAGAAGCCGAACCACGTCATCCCCCAACTGCCGCGAGGGGAAGGGTCCATGCCGAGTTGTTCTGGCTCGTTTTGCTCAGACATGTCGTGCATCTCCCCGGCTGTCTGGACAAGGGAAGGGCTTTTTCTTCACGTGGTGGCCGATCACGAGGCACCTCCACTTCCCAGGAGGTGCGGCGACAAGTAGATGGTGGCAAAGACCAAGAGGGCAACCACGGCGAGAAAACACCAGTAC
>JBJHCD010000376.1:0-6153 GCA_050485845.1 Pirellulaceae bacterium
CTCCTCGGGATGTCATTCCGCCACGGGTTTCCATCGCTTGCCGACTCTCGAATCCGTCGTTTCGGGGGGGCTTAGGGAGGGGGACCTCCGTCCAACGGAAACGCATTTCCCTGACGGGATGGACGAAATCCGGTGAGCGGACCAAGTGGTCGCGAAGTGGTTATAAAGAGGGCTTCGCGGCCTCCTCAGCCTCCGACCGGCCCGAAAAAGGGGAGAAATAGCGGTTCTTCTCCGACGGGGCAAGCCGAATTTTCGAGCGACCGCGCACCAGATCGACCGTGCACCAGATCGACGGAACGTCGGAACGGCTCGGACGGGCGAACGCGCCGAAAAGCGGATCAGCAACGCCAAGCAGGCGAGGGCCGTTCCTTGAGAGCCACTAGCTGAATGTTTGTGGATCCAAGACTTCGCCGACGTTGATCGAGTCGATCAGGCGGCGGAGGCGGCCCAGACTGCGGCGGTCGAAAGCAAAGACCAAGCGAGGGAGATCCACCAAATCGGGCTCGTCTCTCTCTTCCCGCAACGCTCCCCGCTGCTCGAACTCACCATGAGTCAACATGCTGCCGTAGACTCGGTTCACATCCGCCACGAACGCGTCGCTCAAAGGTTGCTGCAGACGCAGCACGAGCTTGGTCTTCACGTACCGCATGCTGTGATAGACTCGGAAGAATTGGAGGACTTCCTCGACGGCTTCCTGGCAACGGTCCGTGACCTTGTAGAGAAAGCGATCCTCGGGACTGATCATTCCAGGTCCCAGCAGATGCTCGAGAATGAACTCGTTCAAGGCCTCCCAATACCGCTCACCAGGAGCATTCAGAAGCACGACCGGAACCATGTCTCGTTTACCGGTCTGCAGCAGCGTGAGAACTTCGAGGGCTTCGTCGAGCGTGCCGAAGCCTCCCGGCAGGCAAACCACGGCATCGCATTCCTTCACGAACATCAATTTCCGCGTGAAGAAGTACTTCATGTGGACCAGCTTCGAATCGCCGGCGATGATCGGATTCGCCTCTTGTTCGAAAGGGAGCAGGATGTTCAGTCCCATCGACTTGTCGCGACCGGCACCCCGGTGTCCGGCTTCCATGATGCCGCTGGCCGCTCCCGTCACGACCAGCCAGTCCTGTTCGGCCATTAATTTGCCGAGAAGGACGGCCTGCTGGTAGGCCGGTTCATGCTCCTTGGTGCGAGCCGAACCGAAAAGGGTGATCTTTCGGTGTGCTCGGTAGGGAGAAAACACCTTGAAGGCGTACCGCAGTTCCCGCAGCGCCCGGCTGACCAGCTTCAGGTCACCCCGTGAGGACCCGTCGAGCGCCAGCTTATCGGCCGACTCCTTGATCAGCTCGATCAAGTCATGGATTTTCCTGGACGGTTCGGACCGCGTCGAGGGTTCTGGGGAAGCAGGTGGTTTGGGGGAATGGGGGTCCGTCACGCTGGAGGTCTCCTTGTCAGGCGACTCCTCGCCGCATTCGCTGGTACTCCCGCAATACCTCGTGCAGGTCGCGTGAAATAATGATTCGGTCATCGGCGAAGTCCGTCAGCCAGCTTCGCCCTGCCTGAATGGCGTCCGCGAGCACGGTCGCCACGTCGCACAGCTTGACCTCGACCCCGCTGTCCCACACCGACTCCGGGGCGTTGCTCACCATGTCGGCATCCCCTTCCGGCTCATCTTCCGGCCCATGGTAAATCCGCAATTCCGTTCGGGGCATGCCACGTCCTCTGATTGGAAAGATGATAACATCACCATTCGTCTCCCGCGGTCGGGATGACGACTTGGCTCCTAGTATCGGCTGGTCGGGAGGCAAGGGTTTGATGAATTTTAACGGTTTTTTCAATTATCCGGTGCACCGACGGAACACAAACGGATTGAATTCGCCACAATGGCGTGAGGGATAGGGGGGAATGAGAGGGTTGGCGGGCAGCGTGCCTGCCTGGCGGGCCTTGGCGGCGGCTTCTTGACAACAGCTTGACAATCACGCCTCGCCAACGCTAGATTTTCGTTTCCGTGTGGCCACTACGGGAGAGGGACGTGACAGTCGAAGCGAGGGGCGCTCTGGACGAGTCCCAAATGGAAAACGTGATTGCGATCGATTTAGCTCCGATAGCGAAGGATCTCAACCTTCCACTCCACAAGGTCCAGCGGGCCTTGGAACTGCTTGATGAGGGAAACACCGTCCCCTTCATTACGCGCTACCGCAAAGACCAAACGGGAGCGATGGAAGACGAGCAGATTCGTGAGCTTCAATCCCAGGTGGCGAGGCTTCGCGGGCTGGCCGAGCGGAAGCAGACCATTCTGAAATCGATCGAAGCCCAAGGAAAGTTGACCGAGTCCTTGGCGCGGGACATCGCCCAAGCCACCACGACCAAGCGACTCGAAGACCTCTACCTCCCCTACAAGCCCAAGAAACAGACGCTGGCCACGCAGGCTCGACAACGAGGCCTGGAACCCTTGGCACTCGCGCTGATCGATGGGGAAATCCCCGCCGACCAGTGGGAGGCCCGAGTGGCATCCCATGTCCGTGAAGAGGGTGAACCGCAGTCGGCGGCCGAGGTGATTCAAGGAGTCCGGCACCTGCTGGCCGAGTATTTCAGTGAGCGAGTCGAATTGCGAGATCGGCTGCGAAAGCTGATTCGTCAGACAGGCAAGCTGGTGGTGACCAAGCTGGAACCCCAGCCGAACCGCCCCGAAACGGAAGCCGCACCCCCAGCCGGTTCCTCTTCCCCTCCAGAACAGACACCCGCAGGCTTGGAGGTGCGTTCCCCAGAAGAATCCCCACAAGACTCCGCGGAAGATTCCCAGGAAGTATCTTCGGAAGTATCCCCGGAAGAATCCGCCAACGAACCGAGGGGAGAGTCCGAGGAAGAGCCCAGGGACGAATCCAAGGAAGAATCCAACGAAGAATCCAACGAAGAATCCAACGAAGAATCCAACGCTGCTTCGACGGAAGTATCCGCTGAAGAACCCTCGGCGGAGGTTCCTTCTGGACGACACGGCGAACAGCCTGCTGAACAGACTGCTGAACAGACTGCTGAACCCATCACCGAACAACCCGCTGAACAGCTCGCCGAAAAACAGGCTGAACAATCCGCGGAGGTCGAATTGCCGGCCGAGCCCCCTCGGGACAAGGCTCCCGAAACCAAGAAGCAAGCGGGCAACGACAATGAAAAAAGCAATAACAAGGGCAATAACAGGGGCAACGACAAACGGAACTCCAGCAAGAACTCCAAGAAGCAAAAAAAACGCCAGAAGCTCGAGTCGGCGTTTAAGGACTATTTTCGGTTCAGCGAGTCCCTGACTCGGCTGCCGCCTCATCGTGTCCTGGCGATCAACCGGGGTGAGCGGGCTCGGATTCTTCGCGTGAAGCTCGAGTTGGACTTCGACTCGGTCTTCGAAGCAGCCTCCGGCGTGGTTCCCGAGGAGCATCCCCAGCGAGAGTTCTTGCTGGGCTGCCTTCGCGACGCGCTCCAGCGGCTGATTCTCCCCAGTCTGGAAAGAGAAGCGCGGCGGGAACTGACGGAAGTGGCGGAGACGCACGCCGTGGAGGTCTTCATTCGCAATCTCCGCAAACTGCTGCTCCAGCCTCCGGTTCGAGGTCGCCGCGTCCTGGCGATCGACCCTGGTTTTCGGAGTGGTTGCAAGCTGATCGCGATCGATCAGTTCGGAAACGTGCTCGGCCAGGAACTGATCCACGTGATTGGCCGCGAAGACCGTCGCCAAGAGGGGCGAGGGAAGCTGGTCCAGTTCGTCCAGCGGCATCAGCTTTCGCTCATTGCGATCGGAAACGGGACGGGATGCCGGGAAACCGAACATTTGGTGGCGGAAGTGCTGGGCCAGGAACTGGCGGATTCCGAATTGGCGTACGTGATGGTCAACGAAGCGGGAGCCAGCGTCTATTCCACCAGCCCGCTGGGTCGCGAGGAGTTGCCGGACTACGACCCGGTCGTCCGGAGCGCGATCTCCATCGGACGACGACTACTGGACCCACTTTCGGAACTGGTCAAGATCAATCCGGCCAACATCGGGGTGGGGCTCTATCAACACGATGTCAAGGCCAAGCACCTCCGCGATTCTCTCGACGCCGTTGTCGAGTCGTGCGTGAATTTTGTCGGGGTCGATGTGAATACCGCCAGCCCGGCACTGCTTCGATACGTCTCCGGCCTGAATCAATTGACCGCTCGGCGATTGTACGAATACCGCTTGCAAAATGGCCCCTTTCGCAGTCGGGAAGAGTTCTTGAAGGTCCCCGGGATTGGAGAACAGACCTTCGTCCAGGCCGCCGGCTTCTTGAAAATCATCGGCGGCGAGAATCCGCTCGACGCAACCTGGATCCATCCGGAAAGCTACTCGATTGCCCAGAACGTGCTGCGGGACCTGGAAGAAAATGTCGACGTGCTGCGGCCCTTGAACCCTCCTCCCGCTCCGCAAGTCTCCAGCCCGGCCTCGCCCCCCGCCGAGGAATCGCCGGAATCGCCGGACTTGCCGGAATCGCCGGCTGGCGCCGAGTCAGCCATTCCCACCGACGGTTCGGGCGAAACAGCCACCGAAGCTCCCTCGGAACCTCCGGCAACTTCCGCCGAGGCTCCGCCGGAAGCCCCCGCCAATTCCCCGCCGGAGCCCGTAGCGGAGCCGGCAGCGGAGCCCGAGACGGATACCCCGCACGATCTGAAAGAAGTCGCCGAGCCGGAAGGTTCTGCGACCGAGCCCACCGAACCGGTGCCGGGGGAAGGGGAAGCGGAGTTGGCCGAGTCACGGCGGCGCGAGCGGTTAACGCGCCGAACCGAACTGGCCCAACGGATTGACCGAGTCTCCGTGGATGACTTGGCTCAGCGTTTGGGGGTGGGGAGGTTGTTGCTGCAGGACATCCTCGCCACGTTGACTCGACCGGAACGCGATCCCCGGGATGATTTGCCTCCGCCGATTTTTCGTCGAGGCATCATGAAGCTGGAGGACCTGCGGCCGGGGATGGAGCTGTCTGGCACGGTGCTGAACGTGGTCGATTTCGGTGCGTTCGTCGACATCGGCATGACCGAAAGTGGTTTGGTGCACATCAGCCGGTTGGCGGACCGTTACATTCGCGATCCGCACGAAGTGGTCGGCGTGGGAGATCAGATCAAGGTTTGGGTGTTGGAGGTTGACAAGCTGCGGCGGCGAGTTTCGTTGACGGCAGTGGAACCGGGGGTGGAGCGACGGCGGCCCGAGTCGCGCGAGCGGGCGGCCCCGGCATCGCAATCCCCTTCCCGTCCCCCTGCAGCTCGGACCCCTCGGTCCGCCTCGCAATCTCCGCCATCCACCTCCCGGCGTGACAAGGGGAAACGCCCCATGAGTGGCAAGGGGCGCAGCTGGACCTCGAAGCCGTCGAAGTCCGCCCCGCCGCTGACCAAAGCGATGGAGGATGGGAAGGAGCCCCTTCGCTCGTTCTCCGACCTGCTTCAATTCTACGAAAAGAAATCGACTCAGGAGCCGGACTCGACCGAGGGTTCGGCGGATTAGAACAATGGATTTTGAAGAACGTTTACAGCGGGCGATCCATCGTGGACAGCGCCGCCAGGAAGCCTCCGCCGAGGCCGCTCGGGCTCGGCAAATGAGCGAAGAGGAATTTCGACGACTCCATTCCCAATACCGCTTGGATCTCTCCGAGCATATCGAGGAATGTATCCGACGGTTGGTGTGCCACTTTCCCGGTTTTCAGTTCGAGACCATTTTTGGCGAACGAGGATGGGGAGCCGCCTGTTACCGGGATGACTTCCAGATTGACCGGGGACAGCGGTCCAGTGGCTACAGCCGACTCGAGATCACCGTCCGCCCCTACTCGGAATTCCACGTCGTTGACCTGCAGGCCAAGGGGACCATCCGCAATAAGGAAGTCTTCTCTCGCCGCCATCACGAAAAGCTGGAAGACCTCGACGAGGACAGCTTCCAGAACCTGATCGATGTCTGGGTGCTCGAATACGCCGAACTCTACTCCGCCAGCTCGTAGAGCCTTCGCCGAACCCCCTGACATCCCCACGCCTCGAAAAAGCACCCCCTCGGGGTCGCGGACTAATTGCTGGACGATCGATAGGTGATTTCGCCGCGATTCAGCGCGTTTTCCCAATCTTGCAGCGGTTTCCGCTGCTGATTCGGGTCCCGTTCGGGGCGGTACAGGTAATTTCGCCCCG
>JBJHCD010000377.1:0-6137 GCA_050485845.1 Pirellulaceae bacterium
TGACCAGGCGGTGGTAAAGTCGTCGTTTCCATGGACGGCAGGGGGAGACTCCATTGCTCCAGCGCCCATCGCGAAGCCCCATGAGTCCCGCTGTCCGCAGCCCGAACATGCCAGGCTGACAGAAATTCGCTCCAAGCTTCCTTGTCCGCTTCGTTTGGTCGCTCGACGCCACCGATCGCCAGGCAAATCCCCGATCGCAACTCGGGATCGTCCGGAAGCACGACCTTCGCCAAGCTCACTAGGTCGCCACTCCACTGCGGGAACTCGGCGATGAAGCGCGTCCGCTGTACAGGGTCCCAGGTTTGTTTCCCTGCAGCCACTTTGTTGATCAACCTTTGCAGGTTCTCGAGCGGGCGTTGAAGATCGCTTGGGACATCGGGAGGTTGCCATTGGACGCCCTTCTCGTGAGGAAACGCCCGCAACATCTCCTGAGCGAGCGAAAGCTCCCCCAGGTGCCAGGCAACAATCGCGAGTCGTGTTTTTGCTCGCCAGTCTTCTCGCACCGTCGCCGATTGAGCGGCCGCCAGTAGAGCGGCAATCGCGCGGTCGCGATCCTGGCCAAGCGCCGCAGCCAAGTTGCTCACATCGCTTGCCCCCATCTCATCAATACGCGCAACGAGGTAATCGATCTCCACGCGTCTGTAAGCAGCCAGCGCGAAAGCGAGCGCCAGCTTGTGACTTGCGTTGTTCGTGGCTTCGAATCGTGAGCGGATTTCCGGCAGCACCAGTTTTTCGGGAAGTTTTTTCAGCTCCATGATGTTAACGGGAATCGATGGGCCGAGATTATTTTGCAGTGCCTCGACCGCTACCCGAGTCTGCTCTCTCTTGCTTTCCCAATCGCGTGCCGACATCCAGGACTGGATCACGAGTCCCACCAGCAGAACTGCCAGGAAACTGCTTCCCCACGTGAGGCCATGGACCTTCGCGGCCGCACGCATCATCGCCCGTTGCACCTCCGTCCATCGCGCCGGACGGGTGTGGCACCGGATCCCGAGCCACTCAAGAAGCGACGGAAGCTGCTTCCTCTCCCGCCGCGCAGCCCATGACGCCGCCCGCTCGGCCAGCTTCAACTCGGCCCGGCCCTGACGCGTCTCGCGCTGCTTCCGAGTCAGCCAGTCGCGGAGCGAGGGGACCAGGTAGTCGTGAGTCAACTGATAGTACTCCCCTTGCGGGTCCCGGTCCCTCGGCGCTTCGCCCGCCTCGTCCACTTTTCCTACAGGGTCCGTGGGCGTGATCAGCCGCAACTCGGTATCCAGAATCCGCAGCAACGTGGCAAAGTGTTCCGGCGGGTCCGTGTAGCCAGAAGCAACAAGCAGCTCGCCGCGCGAACGCATATGCCCCTTGATCTCCGTTCCCACACCGGGCAACAGGGCCTCCAGGACGGCCCGAGCCGCCTTCTGGTGCCGGCGATGCTCGGGCGGGGCCGTCGAGCCGCTGAAGGTCGCCTCCAGAAAAGCCTCGCCGACTCGCTCCGTTCCCCCCAGCTCCCGCAAACTGTCCACGGTCCAGGGCCACCCCTTCATCATCTCGGCAAACAGGGCCAACCGAACGCAGATCACCTTCCCCTGCTCGGCCAGCCCCGCCACCGACTGCCGCACGAATTCGGTTTGTGTCTCTGTCTGATCCCGCGGATCCTCCGGCAAGGCCTGGAAAGCGCGACCAAACCTCGTGAGAACTCCCTCGGCATGGCGCAGGGGAAACAAGTCGACCGGGTTCGAATTATGAGCTTCCACAAGCGGGACTTCCAGTTCCTGCATGAACCGCGTTGCTGCCATCCAGAAGTCATCCCGCACCATCACCACGCATTGGATCCGGCTGCCATCGCAGTGCCGCAGGGCATCCACCAACTGCTGCCCGGCCAAGTCGGCACCTTGCGCGTGCAGCCACTGCTCGAACTGATCGACAACCAGCACCAACTTGCGCCCGCCTCCCAGCCCTCGCTCGCGCAGGCTACATAGCACGTCCGGCAGCGACTGGCTCCCGGCGATAGCGGGCAGCTTCTTCCCGATTTCCTTCAGCAGCCGCAATTCCGTCTCGTCCCGAGTCGCCTCCACATAGACCGGCACCACGTGCTCGGCCAGGCAAGGCAGCAAGCCCGCCTTGACCAGCGACGATTTGCCGCAGCCCGAGGGGCCATAGATCAGGCCCACCGAAAACGTCTTGTCCGGATCCAACTGCTCGATCCGCGTCTTCCAGAACCGGATACTTTCAGGCAGCCCCTCGCGATCCCGCGGGCCCGGCAGAAGGTCCAAGAAAAAATCGGCGTCCTCCTCGTCGAACGAGCGGAGCCCTTTCGGCACGACGCGCGGTGGCAGGGTGGTGGCGGATGCAGCCGGCGTAGGCGGGGCCGAGTCCGACGCGGGGCTGGAAACGTCGCCCGCCAGCCACCTTCGCAGGTCGTCCAGCAGTTCGGCGGCCGAGCCATATCGGTCGGTCCGTCGCCGCTCGAGGCATTTCAGACAAATCCGTTGCAGTTCCTGCGGCAGGTCCGTATTGTAAGTCCGCGGCGGTGGGGGCTCGCCCAGCACAATCTGCTCTTGCAGGTCGGCCACGGTCGGACCCGGGAAGGGGAGTCGCCCGGTCACTAGCTCAAAAAAGATCACCCCCAGGCTCCAAATGTCCGACCGCCCGTCCAAGCGATGCGATTCGCCTCGGACCTGTTCGGGGGACATGTAGCACCAGGTCCCCGCGACTTCCCTGGCGCGGTCCCGCCCTTCGCTCACCTGAATCGCCAGGCCTAAATCGGCCACGTGCGCCTGTCCCCGATCGTTGATCAGGATGTTGGCCGGTTTCAAGTCGCGATGCACCACGTCATGTCGATGGAGAAAACCGACGGCGTCGGTGATCTCGATCAGCAACCGGACGATTTCTTCGCGGCTGGGGTGGTTCGCGCGCAGCCAGTCGCGCAGGCTCGAGCCTTCGATGTACTCCTGGATGATGTAGGGCCAGTCGTTTTCCTTCTGCACGTCGTGGACGGTGACCAGGCCGGGATGCTTCAGCTTGGCGGCGGTCCGAGCTTCCTGGACGAACTGTGCGATCGTACGGCCGGATGCGAAGAATTTCCGTTTGGGGATCTTGACGGCCACCAGGCGGTTGAGTTCCGTGTCGTAAGCCAGAAAGACGCGTCCGTAGGCTCCACCTCCCAGAAACTTGCGGATCTCGTAGCGTCCCAGTTGTTTCGGTTCGACGTCGTCATCGATCGATCCGGTGCCGGATGGCTCGGGCGACAGCGAATCGGTATCACGAGTTGCTGCAAGTCCGTCGGTCGAGAGCGGGTCGGCCCTGTCGGCCGGGGCCGCCATCCGCCGCAGTTCGGCCTCCACGACGTCCAGGTGCTCGGCAAACCGGCGGCGGTAGTCGTCCATGTCAAAGGGGTGACCCCGTTCCCGCCGCACTTCCAGTTCCACGCCCAGCAGTTCGGCCAGCGCGTGGCGCCGAGCCTGCTCGGGCAGCCGAGCGAGATAGTCTTCGATTTTCGGCTCGCTGCCCGACCTCCACTGTCGGTCAAACTGGGTGCAGATCCGATCGATCTCCATCCGCTGCTCGATGGGCAGCGCCGTCTCCTCACCCGCCTGGGCATGCTGCTGATCCATGGTGTCGTTCCTCGGGCGTGGCGTGACTGGTCGCGTGGGACAGTTTGCTCTCGGATTGTCGTTTTCCCTCAGGGGCCGAGCAAATATACGGGCCCTTCCAGGGGAAGTGTAGGTTCCTGACCAGAACAACTCATTCGTCATCCCCCTCAAGATCATGCGCCGCTTCGTCGGCTTCCAGCTCTTGTTTCCAAATCTCCCGAATCAATTTAACCTTTCGCTCAACGGTCTTCATAGAAATGCCCATCCGCTCGGCGATCTCCTTGTACGTGTAGCGGGCCAGGCGGTCCATCGCGACGCGCCGCAGATCGTCATCGTCCAGTTTCCCGAGTAATTCCCGAACCGCGAACGGTAGCTGCTCGGTCGCCTTGGGGTGCGGCTCGACAACTCCGCCGATTCCAGGAAGCGCCGATCCGTATGGATCGAGCTGTTCGAATGCTGATTCGCCCCGTTGATTTCCCCCACCTCGCTTCTTCGCAAGTTCCCAGCGAAGAATCGAGTTCGCCTTGCGCTCGGCCAGCATGGCCAGGATTTGCCAGAGGTCGCCACGCCCTTCCAGTTTGTCAAAACCGTTCTCCTTGACTTTCTGGAGGAAAGCCGCAAACACCTCATTGACGACATCCTCCTCGTCCACGGCTCGGCGAGGGAATCTCTTGAGGGATCGCCGCGCGTCCCGAATCATTTTTTCGAGGCTCCGCTGCCAAAGTTCATGAGCGGCTTGGCTCTCATCGGCCTGCACTCGCTTGATCAAATTGGTGACGGAGTGGGATTCAGACTCGGACATGGCAAAACCTCCAGCCTGCGATGGGCATTAGTATAAGAGGCCTCAAGGTACGGGGAAAGAAAAAAGCGGGTACCTTACGCGGAGTTTCGGGCGTCCATGGGCACACCGCCAAACGGAGACGGTCATTCTGCCTGCCGGACCCTACACCTTATCCTTATCTCGCGAACGGAGTCACGATCCCGCCAAGGAAGGTGCAAAAAATAATCGGCGACTGACTTTTCGGTCGAGAGAAGAATTCCCAACCCGGAGTTGGGCACCGAGATCCTCCGGTAAAGCCTTGACTTCTCAGCGGGGGGCGCCGCGTTCGCGGGCTCTTGGGACCCGCTCGGCACAGCGGAGCCCCTGGCAGACGGTCGAGAGGTCATTCGGGAAAAAGGGGCGAGCGATTCCAGCTCCTGTCGGCGATTGTCTTGTTCCGCCGCCGTGTCGTCACGCTGGCGATTCGGACCCACGAACCACCTCGGCGGCACTTTCTACATCGAAGCCCCTAGCTCGTTGCAGCTCGCACCACGGTGGCAGGGACGCGTTGGAAAGGTGGTACACGCTGAAACAGGTCGGGCGGCGGCCTGCATCTTTTCACAAGCAAGAACGTTGGATTTTTTTCCCCGTCCGGTGGCGGACGTCGCGAACGGACCGCGAGCAGCTCGTTAGGGCCCCAGTGAGAACGCCGCCGCTTGGCGGGCACATGGGGCTAGAGCAGGTGGGGAGGAATAGCTCCGTGACTCAATTCTTGCGAACTGTTTTCCAGATGCTCGTGCTCCTATGGTGGTTCGGTGCCGAACTGAGGGGAGATGAACTTTATGAGACTCTGAAGCGTCACACGTGCATCGTCGTGGACCGTGCTGAGGGTTCCCTGGGAACGGGATTTCTGATCGACCGGGATCGGAAATTGGTTGTGACGAACTATCACGTCGCGAAGGCTGGTTCGACGTACGAAATCTACTGGGAATTGACGAAGCCGGAGGGCGAACCATGGAGCCACGGCGATTATCTGCGCAGTCACCAGATGCTTCGGTCAATGGGGATGGCCAGTCTCGGAGTTGTCGTTGCCCAAGACTCCGCGAAAGATATCGCGGTGTTGTGGGTCGATAACATACCGAGTTGGGTAAACGAATTGCCGATCGCTGAAACAAAGCCCATGGAAGGGGAAGTAGTCCACTTCGTGGGGCACCCGGGAGATCGCCTCCCCTTTCGATACAGCATTGGGCAGGTGAACTTCGTGGGTTGGCATCACTGGACGTATGAGAACGTGGGGCAGGTCATGTCCGCTGAGATCCTCCAGTTTCGTACCCAATCCTACTTTGGATTCAGCGGTGCCCCCGTGGTGAACAACAATTGCGAGCTACTGGGAGTGCTTTCGGGCGGTGGCTCAACTCATGCCATGGCCATTCAAGCAGGGGAAATCCGGGAAGTGCTGAAGACCATCGAGCTGCGCCGGCTGTTCAGTATTCACAATCATCGTTGCGTGCCGGTATATTTCCAAGTCCGATTTAATCCGACGGAAGAATGGGAGTCCTTCGAAGTCGCTCCGTTCCACGGTCGCTGGTGGTGGATCCGGGATTCGGAGGCCGTACCGGAAATTCGCTTCGATTGGAGTTACGCTGATGGGTATCAGGAGAGAAGATACCGGCTGGAGCCGACTTATGGCTGGGTGGGGAAGGGATGTTCGCCCCCCGACTTTTGGCGCAAACAATACAAGTTCGTCGATGTGGCGGGTGGCATTGAGCTGTTCGCGAAATAGCGACGGAACTAGCAATCTCAGC
>JBJHCD010000378.1:0-6137 GCA_050485845.1 Pirellulaceae bacterium
GGCCGAACCGTGGCGCGGAGCCACTCTTGGCTGTTGGTGTTGTCGCTCTGCGCCATCTTCGTGTTCATGGCCGGGTGTAACGTCCCTTTCCGCCACCGCTCGACAACAGACCTCCCTCCCCCTCTGACGGACTCGGACGCCAGCCCCTGGCAGCCACCCTATGCCGTTCTTCCTCGAGCGGAATTTCAGGGGGATACGGTGACGGTCCGCAACATCCGCAATTTTCACTACTTCCGGGAAGACGTTTTTGTCCCCCAATACTACGACAAGACGATCCCACTTCGGGATGTCAAAGGGGTCGATTTCGTGGTGGTCCCCTTTAAGGAAGCCCCCAGTCTGGCTCACACCATGCTGAGCTTCGAATTTGCCGATCAGCAGTTCCTGGGAGTCTCCGTCGAGGCCCGCATGCGCCATGGTCAGCGCTATTCTCCCATTCAAGGCGTCTTGAACCAGTACGGGCTGATGTACGTGATTGCCGACGAACGGGATTTGATTCCGCTGCGAACCGAGCATCGGGACGTCGATGTGCGGGTTTATCGCACGAAGGTCACTCCGGAGGAGGCCCGGGCTCTGTTTGTTGATATCCTGAAGCGAGCCAATCAGCTTGCGGAGAATCCCGAACACTATCACACGTTGACGAACAATTGCACGACAAACATCGTGGATCATGTGAACCGGCTTCGTCCTGGCCAGATCCCCTATTCGATTGGCGTTCTTCTCCCGGGCCACTCCGATCGACTCGCCTACGACCTGGGCCTGCTGGATACGGATCTGAGTTTTTCTGAACTACGTCGAGCGGCCCGGGTCAACGATCTGGCTCGCCGCCATCTTGACGACCCCTCCTTCTCGTCTTTGATCCGCCGCTGACCTGATTGCCGCAGACCTGTTCCAACAGTCGCTGTTTCCGAGCGGCCGTTTCCGAGCGGCAGCAGCAGCCGAGTTGCTGTTGCAGATCCAGGTCGCGGAATGAGGGGTACGCGCCGCATCGGCATGGCGAAGCAATCCTTCCTTTCTGGTGGCCCCTTCGGCCGCCCGGAAAAAAAATCAGGAATTCCTTCGCTCGTCTGTCCGGTTTCGCCCCGTTTTTACGATCACCCCTTATGTCTCGATGCGTCCTGGATTGAAGCCCCTCTTTACGGTGAGTAGATGCCCACCTTCCTGGCCTCGCAGGCGGAAACGAAGCTGCTGGGGATTCTCAGTCGGAGTCCTGGCTGGGCCTCCGCGCTGGGGCTATCGGTGGTGGTCGGCGGACTGGTGACGCTGTTCGGCTGGTGGCTCCACGTGATGCCGCTGGCACATTGGCATCTGTCGCTCGTGGCCATGAATCCCTTGACGGCCCTGGCCTTCGTGGTACTGGGGCTGGGTATCGTCACGTCCTGTTGGTATCCCGATAAGAGGGGGGCAAGAGCCTTCTGCGGCGCCGCGGTCACACTGCTGGGGATTCAGCAACTTCTTCGGTATTTCGGAATGGTCGACTTGGGCATCGACCAGTGGTTCTTTGCCGATCGGCTCGGTGACAACCGGATGGCTCCGAACACTGCGGCGGCTCTTGTCATCTCCGGCTCGGCCCTGCTCCTCTTGGAGACTCGGCTGCGGACGGGGGGAGTCTGGCTGGGGGAGTTGCTGGCGCTGGGGACGGCCGCGGCCTCGATGGTTTCGATAGTGGGATATGCCTATGGAGCGGAGGCCCTCTATCGATTCTCTCACTGGATTCCGATGGCCATGAACACGGCCCTCCTCTTTCAGGCCGTCGCACTCGGGCTCCTCTTCGCTCGGCCCCAACGGGGCGTCATGCGTCTGCTGCTCAGCCCCACGCTGGGAGGGATCATGGCGAGGCGGATGCTCCCCTTTGCCGTTCTGGTCCCCGGGCTTCTGGGCTGGATTCGTTTAGTGGGTCAACGGAGCGGCTGGTTCGAGCTGGAAATCGGATTGGCCTATTCGGTTGCCATCACCATGATCTTGTTCGCCTTGGTGATTATTTGGTCGGCCTGGATTGTCAGCCGAGCGGATCAGCAGCGGCAAGAAGCCGCCGAATCCCTTCGGCGGCGAAGTCAGGAAGTCTTCGATCTCTACAATCATGCCCCCTGCGGATATCATTCGCTCGACGCCCAGGGGCGGATCATCGCCATGAACGACACGGAACTCCGATGGCTCGGCTACACCCGCGAGGAAATCGTTGATCGGAGGGATTTCGCGAGCCTCTTGACTCCCGAAAGTCGGAGGGTGTTTGTCGAGCAGTTCGAGCAGTTCAAGAAACGGGGCTTGATCAGCGACCTGGAATTGACGCTCGTTCGTGGTGATGGGAGTCACCTGCCGATCATTCTCAGTGCCACGGCGATTTACGATGGCCAAGGCGACTATCTCGCCAGTCGGTCCACGGTTTTCGACGCCACTCGGCTGAAGAAGGCGGAGCAGGATATCCGAGAGCTGAACGAATCGCTCGAGTTACGTGTGCGGGAACGAACGAGGCAATTGGCTCAAGCGAATTCCGAACTGGCTCAGAAGAGCCAGGAAAATGAGATGTTCGTCTATAGCGTCTCGCATGACCTTCGTTCCCCTTTGGTCAACTTACAAGGATTCAGTCAGGAACTGAATCTGGCGGCTGAGGAACTGCGCAGTTTGTTGAAGGGCGCCGACCTGCCGGCGGGAATTCGCCGGCGGAGTGAGCAGCTCTTGAATGAGGAAGTCCAGACTTCGCTCTCTTTCATCCAGTCCGCGGTCATTCGTCTGGCGGGGATCATCGACGCGCTACTGAAGCTTTCTCGCGTGGGCCGAGTTGAATATCAGGTTGGATGTGTTGATTTGAATCAGATGTTGGCTCGGATTCGAGACGCTGCCCAACAATCGATCCATCAGGTGGAGGCACAATTGATCCTGGAAGACCTCCCACCCGCCAGGGGAGATGCCACCGCGCTGGAGCAGGTCTTTGCCAACCTAATCGACAATGCTCTCAAGTACCGCCATCCAGAACGCCCCGCGGTCATCACGGTCGGGTCGCTGGTTGCCAATGGTTCGTCCCTTCCCGAGAAAATGCGT
Source organism: Pirellulaceae bacterium (assembly GCA_050485845.1). Taxonomy (GTDB): domain Bacteria; phylum Planctomycetota; class Planctomycetia; order Pirellulales; family Pirellulaceae; genus JBJHCD01. The sequence goes on from JBJHCD010000378.1 coordinate 3,037, forward strand.
ACCTACTTTGTGCGCGATAACGGCCCCGGGATTCCGGAGAACCAACGGGAAAAAGTGTTTGAGGTGTTTCGGCGTCTGGATCCCCATCGCTCCACCGGGGAGGGGATGGGATTGTCGATCGTCCGGCGGATCGTGGAGCGGCATGGGGGAACAGTCTGGGTCGAGTCCGACGTCGGCGAGGGGACCACCTTCTACTTGACGCTTCCCAGCGGCGATCCGGCCACGCGAGAGCTATCAGAAAAGAGGGCTGAACTCGAACGCTCGCGGCAGGTTACCAACGGTCCGTCAACGGGGAATGCATCCGGAAATGCAACGGTGGACTCGATCAGAGGTTCCACTTCGTCGCTCGACATTAAGGAACTCCCAAGGGGGCCGATGAAGGTGTCGCCGTATTCTCCTTCACCGCTCGGGGAATTCTCGGAGCCTGATAAGGACCACACCTCATGACGCCCGACGAACCGGTGGTCATTCTCCTGGTCGAGGATGACGAGGGGCACGCCCTGCTGATCAAGCGGAATCTGCGCCGAGCGGGAATTCTGAATCAGATCGTGCACCTGACCGACGGCCAGGACGCCTTGGATTATCTCCGGCGTCATCCCAGTTTCTCCCAGACCCAAACCGACAAACCGTTGCTCATCATCCTGGACATCAATTTGCCTCGCCTGAATGGCATCGAATTACTGGAACAGATCAAGGAAGACCCTCGGAGAAAGAAGTCTCCCGTCATCATGCTCACGACCACCGATGACCCTCGCGAGGTGAACCGCTGCTACGAGTTGGGCTGCAGTGTCTACATCACCAAGCCGGTGGAGTACTCGGCCTTTATCGACGCGGTGCGACGATTGGGCTTGCTGTTGCAGATCGTCCAGGTGCCGAATGATTCAGCAGAGTGGCCGCCGAAAGAACAGCTGCATTGATATGTCTGAAGTCCCGTCAGCCACAATCCTGATTGTCGAAGATGAGCCCGGAGTCGCTTATCTTCAGCGCCGCACGCTCGAACGTTCCGGTTTCCGAGTGCGGTCCGTTTCTTCGTCCGAGGAGGCGCTCGAGAGCCTCCGTCAGCCGGGCGTCGACTTGATCATCGTCGATTTCTATCTCTCGTCGGATGTCACGGGACTCGACTTCTTTCATCATCTCAAGTCGATCGGTCACGATCTCCCCGTCATCCTGGTCACGGGCCGGAGTGCCGAAGCGCTGGTCATCGAGGCCCTGCGGGCTGGAGTCCGGGATTTTGTGGTCAAGACCCCGGAGTACCTCGAATATCTCCCACATGCGGTGCAGCGTGTCCTGAAGCAGGTCCAGCTGGAACGGCGGCTGAGTCAATCGGAGGAACAGATCCGACAAATGCAGAAGCTTGATTCCATCGGCCAATTCGCCGCCGGAATCGCTCATGACTTCAACAACATCGTCACGGTCCAGCGAGGTTTTGCCGAGCTATTGCTGCAGGACCCCGACCTTCCCGATTCGCTGCGGGACCATGTCTTGCAGATTTCGGAGGCGAGTCGCCGGGCGGGCAATCTGACTCGCCAGCTTCTCCTCTTCAGTCGCAAGCAGGCCCTTCAGCCCCGAAAAGTCGATTTGAATTCGATTGTGCGGGACGTTAATCGGCTGCTGACTCGGATACTCGATGAGCATATCGGGCTGAAACTGAATTACGCCGATCAGCTCTGCCCGCTTTGGGCCGACCCGGGAATGTTGGAGCAGGTCCTGGTCAATTTAGCCAGCAACGCCCGAGACGCCATGAAACCGGGGGGAGAACTTCGGATCTCCACCTTCGAACGGGAAGTCTCCGAGAGCCACGCGCAAAGCAACCCCGAGGCTCGCCCAGGCCGGTTCGTCTGTCTCGAGGTGGAGGACAACGGAAGCGGCATGGCCCCGGAAGTGGTCTCTCACATTTTCGAACCCCTCTTTACGACCAAGGAAGCCGAAAAAGGGACCGGTCTGGGCTTGGCAACCGTGTTGGGCATCGTCAAGCAGCACCAGGGTTGGATTGAAGTCGAGACGGAACTGAACAAGGGAACGACCTTCCGTATTTTCTTGCCTGGGATGTCCGATCCAAGTGCCTTCGGCCCGGGGAGCATCGCCGCGACGGAACGTCCGGCCGTGGAGATCTCCCCATCTCTGTCGCCTTCCCGGAAGGGAGAGGCAGCACGATTCCGAGAGTCCACGCCGCCAGATGGTGAGTATCGCCGGAACGAAGGAAACCGCCCGAGTCCCGAATTGAAAAGTCCGGCCGAGCTTTCTGAGTCTCGAATGAATCCGGACAGCCGGACCGGTCGGGCCGAGCGGGCGACGATCCTCGTCGTAGAGGACGAGGAGGCGGTCCGCAAGATGATCGTCGATGTCCTGAAGCACCGCGGCTACGACGTGCTGGCGGCGGCAACCGGGGCCGATGCGCTGGACTCCTGGCCCGAGCAGGGGGAGAAAGTCGATCTGCTGATCACCGACATGGTGATGCCGGGGGGGATCACCGGGCACGACCTGGCCGAACAACTGTGGCGACAGAAGCCGCTGCTGAAAGTCATTTATACCAGCGGTTACACGGCGGAATCGACGGGGCTGGAGAGCTTGCTCGCGGATCGAGCCAGGTTTCTTCAAAAGCCCTATACGCCGCGGCAGCTCCTGCAGACCGTCCAACAGTTCCTCGGTCAACCTGCCGCGTCCCGTGGTAGCGTACCGTAGTGGCCGCGAATGGGCCATTCTGGGCCTCCGGCGCCCCCGAGGCGTTCCCCCAAAGGGACCGTTCTTTCTGCGCCGAACCCCCTCCATGATGATTTCTCGAAAAATTTCTTTGAGATTTCTCTGTCGGTCAGTCCGGTCGGCCGACATTTTTCCGATAGATGATTTTGAGGGGGCAAGCATCTGGAAGCTTGCCACTAAAAATTGGCCCGACTCTTGCCGGCAATTTCCGTGATGCCTTCCGCCGGCTTCCAGACACTCGGGCCCCGCTAGACAGCTCGGCCGCACGGATTTCGTGCCTTCTACGTATAGTCGTCATTGTTCCAAAGGCTCAGGTATACCGGTATGCGCACTATCTTCCATCAGCTCGGTCGTGTCTTCGGATCGCACCATCGCCAGCCCCGCGGCGTGAAGCAATCCAC
>JBJHCD010000379.1:0-6128 GCA_050485845.1 Pirellulaceae bacterium
CGGGAAGCAAACTCTGAAGCTCCGCCCGGGCTTCTTCAGGACGATCGTCCGCCAAGGCCCAGCGGACTCGCAGAGCCACATAGGCCGGCGTCCCGTCCAGTTCCGCCCGGGCCCGTTCCAGTGCACTCCCTACCCGTCGCCAGTTTCTATCGTCTGGACTCCGCCGGAACTCCGCCTCAATCAGATACTCGGCCAACTCCAACCAGACCTCGGCGGGGGCGTCCGGCTTGCCTGCCGCATCTTGGGCCAACTGGATCGCCCGGTCCAGGTCTCCTCCTCGCCGAGCAAACTCCGCTTCACCCAACAGACTGCGGTAACCGGTCGGATTCAGCTTGGCCGCTTCAGCCATTGCATCGGCAGCCAAGTCCCACTGCTGCGTCTGGCGATAAGCCTCGGCCAGCAACCACCACCGCTGCAACCGCTGCCGCAAATTCTCATCTGCGTCACTCCCCTCAGCCAACGTCACCGTCAGTCGCTTCAAGATGGGAATCGCCGATTCCCCTTGGCCACTCAACAACAACCAGCGCACGTCGGCCACCTGCAAGTCTTCCTGCAATCGACGTCGCTCAACCGCCCCCAAATAGGGAGAAACCGCCTCGAGCCAAGTGCGCAGTCCCTTCCATGTTTCGCGAGCCAATTCCAAGCGGCGATGTTCCAGGGCCACCCCCAACAGCGCACGTCGCAGCTGATAGTCGTCCGGACCAATCACTTCCAAACCGGTCTGCAATGCCAGAATCGCCTCATCCCCCTGATTCTGGCGAGACAACGTTTCCGCCAAAGCCTGATGGCTACTGGGACGCTCCGGCGCAATCTTCACCAAACGTTCCGCCAATTGCTGACTTCTCTCCACGTCCGTCGGCAGAAAAGCACCAACGCCGGCCAGCAGTATCTCCACGGAATCAGGCAGCAACTCCAGTCCCCGCTCCAGGTCCTCCATACTGCCCGGCAACCCGTGGGCCTGGCGGTAGCGATATCGTCCGAGGTAGGAGTTCCCATCTTCGGGATGCTCGGCCACCATCAAGTCCATGACTTGGTCGGCCTGCTGCCGAACTTCCTCGGGGGTCCATTGGGGAAACGCGTTTACGTTATCCCGATAGAGCGTGGCCAGCGAAGCGGAAATGACGGGATCGCCGGCATGCCGGTCCAGCGCTTCCCGATGTCGGGCTGCCACGTCCCCGGCGTCCACCGACCGGCTCAAGGCCGCCTGGGCTCGATAAGCCTGTGTCGCTATCCGATCTGCTTCCAGATGCCGCGGATCGCGGTCTAGAATCTGCTCGGCCTGCTCGCGTGCCAAGTCCCAACGCTGCTGCTGCATCAGACGCTCGGCCAACATTTCACGGAGCGAGACATCATCCGGTTGCACGTCCACCGCCTGCAGAAGAAGTGCAATCGCCCGATTCACGCGATCCGGGGAAAGCGCCGTTTCATTGAAAACTCGGGCCCTGGCCACGATGGCTTCGTCGTCATCCGGCACTAAACGAAGATAGCGATGGTAGAAATCGGCGGCACCCCGGAAGTCCCGTTCTTCTTCGAGCACCCGGGCCCTGTCGGCCAGAATCGTCGCATTCCGCTGCACCTGGTAATTTCGCCAGAGATGCAAGCTCGGTCCCACAATCCCGATTAACACAACAGTAGCCAGCAAGACCAAGTAATTGACTCGCCAAACTCGCCGCCGCGATGAGGCACCCAATTCGCGAGCGGACCGACGCCGCGTTGCTGGATTTTGTGCCAGGTCTTCTGCTTCATCCGGACTGGGCTTATCCACCACGCCGTCCAAGTGTAGATCATCCAACTTGGCGGCTTCATTCTTGGGCATTGCGATTTACCGTTGAATTACGTGCAATTAGATTTACGTTCAATTAGTAGTAGCTTCCGTAATGATAGACGTAGCTGTGTGTCGGCGTCCCGTTCAAAACAGCTCCCAGTACATTCACCCCGGCTCGATCCAGCCGCTGGTGTGCCTCCTGAATCTGCTTGGTGCGACTGTAGTCTCGAAGGGTACACAGGAGCGCTCCATCGGCCATCTTGGCCAGCAGCAGCGTCTCATGAGCGGCCAGGATCGGGGGAACATCAATGATGATTCGTGAGTAGTGCTCTCGGGCCACTTCCAGAAGCCGAGCGAATCTTTGGCTGGCAATCAGCCGATCCGGATGAAGGGCTCCCAGCTTACCGGCGGGCAGCAAATGGATCCCTTCGCCCCAATTCGTGACAATCGCCTCTTGCAGGGTCGCCTCCCCGCGAAGCACTTCCACCAATCCTGGCTGATCATCAATGTCGAACATCTCGTGCAGCCCTGGTGAACGCATGTCGGCATCAATCAACAGCACGGACCCCGCCTGACCCCGGCACCAACTGAGCGCCAATTGGGCAGAAAGGTGAGTCTTTCCCTCTCCCGAAATGGCACTGCAGACCACAATCACCTGTTGACGCTGCTCTCGGTCACTGACCGCCAATGCGGTACGGAGCGAATCGACACTTTCCTCGAGGATGAATGCCTGCCGCTCATAAGCTCGATTGGACCGCAATCGGCTTCGTACAGGAAGCGTGGCGACCTCGCCGACGAAGTCCACCTCAACCTCTTGCCGAATCTGATTCGGATCATAGATCCGCTTGACCAGTAGCTCGTAGCCCGTGAACAGCCCCAGTGGCAACAGGAAAGCCATCACTCCCAGTCCCAACATCTTCTTCGGCAACGTGGTGCCGAGCGGAAAATCGGGGACCTTGGCGGACTGCATGACTTGGATCTGGCTGGGCGCCCGTGCCTCGGTCTCCATGGAAGCCACCCGCATGCTTATTTTGTCGTAAATCGACTGTGCGTGATTCAAGTCCACTCGCGCCAAGTCAATTTCCAAGGAGACGTCGCCTTGCTCTTGATGCTTCGACCGCTCATCCGAAATCTTGTCGCGGAAGTATTGGACCAGTTCCTGTTCACGAGCCAGTTCGTCCTCCATGCGCTGGAGTTCGGCCTGACGACCGCCATCGACTTGATCCTTGGCCATTTGAGCGAACCGAGGCAGTAGCTCCTCGCGCCGCCGATCAATTCTTGTCTGCAAATCTTGAACCTTGGCGTCGAGTGTCTTTCTCAATGGGGAGGGGCCGGCGGCCAGCGATTTTTGGCTCTCACGGGCGGCGCTCAATTCCTCCTGCCAGGCAACAATTCGCCCATCCCGCTCGACCAAATCGGCTATTTCCTGATCGGGGACGCGAACCTCACGAGTCAACGTCTCCCGATACGACGCGATGTTTGCCTTGAGCACTTCCGCCTGGACTTCGGCATCAAGGAGGCGCTTCTGCAAGCTACCGAGCAAGGCCAAACGACCAGCGATCGTTTGCCCGGTATCGTCTTCGATGACTCCGCTACTTTGCCCGGCGGCTTGCCGAGTCAATTCCCTCAACCGTTCTCGCTTCAGGTCGCAATCCCGTTGCCGAAGCCGCATCTCCTCGGAGAGCAATTCTCGCATCCGCTTGTACTGCGAGTCGCTGGTCCGAGCGTGGAAGTTCATGTAGGAGTTCACGATCGCCGTGACAATCGCGGCGCCGGATTCCGGCTCCCGCGTCGTCATGGCCACCTCAAACAAATTCGACTGTCCGACCGGGCGAACCGTCAACCGCTCCTTGATCCAGTCAACCGGGTCTGCCTTTCCTTCAACGCTCTTTAGCTCCCTCAGTCCCCGCACTTCGGGAGTGTTGACCGCGTCGCCGATGATCACGGGACTGCGCAACAATTCCACTTGAGTTGCCACAAATCGCTTTACATCCTCTTTGCCCGGCGGAAACACGATATATTGCGGCTTGTCGCGAATTTCCAACCATGCGAAGGATCGAAACTGATCTTCGCCGAAATACCAGAGCGCCCCGACGGCAATGGCAGCCAGCACGATTCCCAGCGGAATCGCCAGCCAAATGCGATGCAGGACGGCCGAAATGAGCCGCCCGACCGAAAAACCGCTGGGCTTGTCTTCCGCGCCCGTCGAGAGTGTCAAGACGTTCGGGCGCGGCTCTTCCAATCCTCGTCGCGAACGGGGTTCGGCAAGGGTCAGCGAATCTCGATGCGCGACCGCTGTGGCTTCGTCCATGTTTGGATCGATATCTTTTCTATCTTTACTCATGCTCAAATATCCTTGGCCGGGACGACACTCACCTGACGTGCACCACGACTACTACCCACGCGAGCCCACTGTGGTTCGTATATTTATTGTTCGCATCGTGTTCGTAACGCCAATTCAACGAACCAAATGACCAAACTCCATGCTGATCGCCGTCATTTCCAAATCTTCCGAATCAGCGACGAATTGGGAGGCCGGCTAGGCTGACGCCTCTCCTCCCTGACGAGAAAGAGACCGATTCAGTAATTCACGCGAGGTCCCCAAGTCGACTTCGACCACCAGCACCCGCAAGTAGGCCACGAAAAGCCCGAACATTGCGGTGGCCACCAGCACCATGGCCCAACCAGCGACGTCGTGGGAAAACGTTTTCGCCGCTTCGCTGGAAACCATCTGCAGCAACAACCCCGTCACGGCAACTCGAATGGAATTGGCGATGATCGCTATCGGCGCCACGGCCAAGACCACCGCCAAACGCTCCCACCAGGTCCGACGAGTAAGCACGACGAACATGTACGCCACGGCGGCGATCCCCATGAACATCCTCAAGCCGGAGCAAGCCTGCTCGACCTCGAGGATTTGATCGCCCAAGTAAACGATATTCGCCTCCGCGATTGCCGGCTGTCCGACGACCTGCAGCATCCAACTGCTGATTTGCGTCGCAATCAACTGCAATCGCCAACTCATCAGCTGCTCCACTCGGAACGGCAACGGCACCATGAAAAACAGAAACAGAAGCGCGGGGAGCGCCCAGAAAAAGGCCCGGTTTCCCAACAAAAGCCAGCTGGTCCCGCACAGCCAGACGATCAATGTCCACCCTGCCAGCGGGACGATAAAGAATCTTGTTCCGGCGTAGGCGATTCCCATGCCTGCGATCAGTAGCGCGAGCCCCCACCAGCCTGGCACACGAGAATCCGCTGGGAACAGATCCCGTCGCCACCACAAGATCATCAGCGAAAAGGGAATGACCAGATAGCCGTGAGAGTAATCCGGCTCGTTCTCCCAAACTCGGACCAGCTGCAACAGAGTTTCCCCGAACAGCCAGCCAACAAGAAGCAGCAAAACGGCCGCATAGAGAGTCCAACGGACCACACCGACGTCCGTCAGCGGAACTCCCGACAACAGGGCCTTGCCGGAATCGCCCAGATGGGAACTCCGCGACGCCTCGGCGTTGCCGCCGGAACGACGGCTGCCTGAAGACTGCCTGACTGGCCTTTGATATTTCTTCGCCGGTCGCTTTGCCATACCCCAGCAATCCTTCACACGCCGCCCCGAACACCACCAGATCTGGCCAAACCGACAAACCAATCAGCGGAAGCCACAAAGCGTTCCAAGCCCCTGCTCCCACACCACACACAAATTCAAGACAAAACCTCCCCGAGAAGCCCTCGCGGCATGACTCCGAGCGCCTCGGCAGTGAATTTGTTTACAAATGTGGCCCTCATGCCCGATACCATCTAGAACGTTGCGTACCGTGACTTGGCTCCAAAAGGGGGAAAAGAAATTTTTCGACCGCGTGAATGGGAAATGAACAACGGAGGAGACACGGAAACGAGACGTCATCCAGCCAGCCTTCAATGTAGGCCCCCCCCTTGGCCTGTCAAGACGCGACAAGACGAAAGCAAGGGGCACCCGTGCCCCAAACTCCCTACAAATGTACTCACGAGCCTCCCGTAATTTTCCCCAAAAAATTTCCCAAACAATGTTGACGCCAACCAAACGCCGTGTATTGTAGGGCTCGTTGATCGCCTCGGCCTTGCTCACGACGCTCCCGGGTGGTCGCGACCTTTCAGCGGGTCCTCTGTTCTTCTCCCCCCCTCTCATTTGTTGTTCGGCCACGTCTCGGTACGCGCGGAGCAGCCCCACCATCTTGGAATTAGGACAAAGCTTGACCGGAAACCGGGTGTAAGTCGGCGCCCCAAACTAGGGACCACCCCGGTTGACGCGAGCGAGATGGTGAGGTGTCTCTTGACGGAACGCGAGGCGTGACTGCCCCCAGCCCAATGAGGATCCGCTGTCATGATC
>JBJHCD010000380.1:0-6110 GCA_050485845.1 Pirellulaceae bacterium
CGCCCTGGCCGGACTTTGCCGCGAGTTCGGGGTGGACTTGGAGACGGAACGACTGATTCAAGTGCTCGAGGCGGAGTGGCAAGCTCGCCGACCGTCGCCCATCCGGAAGTCCCAGCAGGAATTGCCCGACTGGTCGACGCTGGAGGATCAGGAGGCCGTGGAGGACGTGGGAAGCGAACCTCAGGAATCCAATTCATCGCATGGCGTGGAGGTCGAGAGCTCGGACGAATTCCAGAGCGAGGACGAGGGCAATGAGGGAGGCCAAGACGGAGAACCCGATGCATCCGACACGCGGAAAAAACGGAACAGTAGCTCGGCGAAAAACGCAGGGCCGGCCTATGTGATCCATAACCGGCTATGCCAGCAATTGCCCGACCGAAGCTCGAATAGTCCCGTGCTGGTGATTCCTCTCGATCAATACTTTTCCGTGATGTTGGCCGCCTCCAGTCGATGTCTCGTTCTTCCGTCGCTGAAGGAGAAGAAGCTACCGATTCCGATGGAGGTGTCGGACCATGACGCGGCGATTCTGCGCGATCGGGGAATCAATCCCGAGGCTTGGTATGCGGCGCTCGACAGCTTCGAGACGTTCTTTGGCTATGCAATGGGCTTGCCGGACCGCATGAAGGCGTTCGCGGCCCGAGCGGGTCGCCGCTGCGTGCATGGGATAAATGCTTGCCGCGCACTATTCTTTCCGACTGACCAGGACAAAGAGGATAGCTCGGCATCCAGCCCGCCGCCAGATTCCACGACGGGGCCTCCGTTGGAAGGAGGGGCCCCGGCCTAGTCCAGGGCATCCATCTCGCTTCGTTGATCGCCGAGTGATCCAGTTCGGCTCAGGCAAAGTCGGCTCGGCTACGTCGGCAAGTCCATGTCCATATGGGCAAGCGAATATGTCGGCAAGGTCCGACGCCAGAACGAGGCGGACTTCCGGTTGTACCACGGTGGCTTGCTCTGCCTGAACGCCCCGGCAGTGCCTGGATCCCTCGCGTGAAATCACATCGCGGTTTCTTGCCTCGCAACACCTTGCTGCTCGACCGTGTCCCGGGCTCGATTGCGAGCCGATGCGTTCTGTGGCTTGGTGCGTGGAGGCAGTGCGCGCCCGAGTGGTACTTGAGCGCGCCACCGACTGTTTACCAGGCCCACCGCCGGCATGTAGGCACGGCAGGCATGTAATACGCCCCGTCCTCATGCTCCAAGACCTGCACGTCGCCCATTTCCCGAGTCGTGGCCGCACGCTCGCCCGGCGTCCATCGCCACGCGTGGTGCTGGTGTACGCATCCGTCCATGCTTCTGACCAAAGCGAGCGACCTTTGACGGATCGAGCTTGTCAAAGTCAGGCCGGAAATTCGGGCATTTCTTGAGCATCGACTCGCGTGGCTCACCTCGGCCCGAATTCTTTGGATTTTTTCGAGTTTTTTTGGGCTTCTTCGAGCTTCGGAACCCGCAATAGGAGGCGGGCGTTCATTAACCGCTTTGCCCCATGTCTGCTAGGGCATTCGATGGGCTGCTCCCCCGATTGACCGGCGCCCGCTGAAAGACTGGCGATTCAGCCTTTTCCGGGCTCCATTCTTCGTTGCCCCTCATCCAGACCAGTGCGCCCTGCCCGACCAGAATCCACGAGCCAGCCAGCCTAGCCCCCCCTAAAGAAGGGATGAAGTCCGATCCAAAGACACCCTACGGTTTTGAGTTTTCGATCTGAAGACAGCCTTCGGTTCTTGCGATCTGAAGACAGCCTTCGGTTCTTGCCTTCGGTTCTTGCGGTTTCGAAGGCGTGGCGCTCGACGGACCGCTCCCCCTATCGACTGGCGCCCGTCGAAAGACGGGCGATTCAGCCTTTTTCCGGTCTCCATTCCTTGCTGCTCCCCCAATCCGGCCCAGTGCGCCCCGGCCCGGCCAGGACCTACGGGCCTTATCCACCCGAAAGGCAGGTCAACACCCGACCCGAAGACAGGAAAAAGCAGATCCGAAGACACCCTTCGGTTCGGAGGACGTCCGGGACAACTCGATCACGATCGACTCGGCCAGAACCATGTGTGTAGAGTCTTGGCAGTGGGGACGCGTCTCGAACAAGCAGCTTGTCGTCGGAAAGTGCCGCCGAGCCCAACTCGATTCGGGGCCCGCTGTTCTTCCAGGCCATGGTGATCCCGGGAGCAACCCAAGCGGCAAGCCAATGAGTCGAACGGACTGTAGAGGGCCTGGAATGCCTCGTTGCGTGACAAGGGTGAAGCACATACCTGGATAAGCCGAGACCGTTAGCACGCGACTCGGGTTCGCATCGCGATCAGTCGCCGCAGTCGGACCAGTAATCATTCGCGTCCAAGCACAAATCGGCCAAGCCCGCGGCGACCAGGGGCCATGGCCCAAAGTGGCCGCCGCCGTCCGTCAATTTGGGACCAGTGCTGTACAAGTAAAACGAGTTGTCGCCACTCCGCCGGTAAAGGAACGACTTGTCGGTGAAGGAGTCACGCGGGAGGGACTCCAGGTATCGAGGCGTTAGTCGTGACAGCTTATCGGGATACGATCCGAAATCAGCGTGGAATCCTCGAATCGCCAAGTCGACCGCAAGCAAGCGGATCAACGCCAGGATGTGAAGATCTTGGTCCCGGTGCAACCCTTGCAGTTCCGCTGGCGGAAGTTCAGCGACCTGCTTCAGAGCTTCGATGATCTCCTTCCGCTCCTCCTCGGACAACTCGGCCTCTCCCCAATTGCTTGCCTCCAGTGACGAAAAATCGCACGTCTCCTTCTCGCATCCAACGGCAATCTCCCACTGCTGATCACGCGAAGTGATTTCGGAAAATGGCTCTCGTTCGCAATCAATTCGGTGCAGCTGACTGATTATCAAGGGGCGGGTGACTCCATCAAGTCTTTGGCGCATCCCGCGCAGCGTTTCCAATGCGATTCCAGAAATCGCATTGGAAACGAGCAGGCCAATCAACAGCCCGCCACGACGAGCGACGTTAGCGAGATCGAGAATTTCCATGCCAACCCGAGCAGCTGTCCGTAAATCATTACTCGACGCCGCCAACCAGAGTTCGAGTCGGAAAGCGTGAGTAAGGTTACGCAATAGAGACATGTGCTCCAAGTACTCGTCAATAAACCCTTCTTCGTATCGAACCTGTACGACGCAGTTGGGCCCCAAAGCACGGCGGGCCGCTTCCAGCGCGAGTCGGTTCCGAGCAATGAGGCTCGAAGCGTCGAGAATGTGCCCCTCGTCAACGTCTGCAATCGCATCCACGTCGGCAAGCCGCGAAGCTGATTCCAACAGCGTTTCGTACGGAGTCGTTGCCATCGCGGGAAGACCTCGCTAGCAGAAAAGGGTCGAACCAGTGCCAGCCCCGAGACCCTACCGATCTCAAGGCCCTCTCAGGCGGTCGCACCGCAAAGTCGATGCCCAAGCTTGACGCCGATTTGTTTGTCAGATAATCTAATGCAATTGTGCTTGTGTCGCTAGCCATGCAGGAAGAAGCATGCAAACAATTCGTCGCCCCAAGATGCGGGATCAAGTTTCCGAGCAGATTAAGCAATACATTGTGGAGCGTAAATTGGCGCCGGGCGATCGACTGCCGACCGAGAGCCAGCTCGCCAAGACCTTCGGCATCAGTCGGCTAAGCGTTCGCGAGGTGACAAAATCGCTCGAATTCCTCGGCATCCTCGAATCCAAGACCGGCGTGGGGCTGACGGTTGGACGCATCAACATGGAACGGGTCACCCAACACCTCGGATTTCACCCTGGTCTGCTTGACGCCGACCCGCAGCAGCTGATCGATAGTCGCGTGGTAATCGAGACGGGCGTTCTGCCCCATGTCGTGCGCCGCATGGCGGATGATCCATCGATCGAGACGCAGTTGCGAAACCTCGCCGAGCAGTTTGGCACGGCCCAAGACCTGAAAGCTTACATCGCGATCGACATCCAGTTCCATCGCACCTTCGTCGATGCGAGTGGTTTGCAGCCGCTCATTGCCTTTAATGAGTTGCTGGTTGTCTTCTTCCAGCGGTTTCGCGAGGCCGTAGGGAAAGTAGAACCGAAAATCGGCGTCGAACTCCATCAGCGATTCATTGATCACTTGGCGGCGGGACGAGTTGATGCGGCCACGGCGGAACTGCATGGACAGATCCAAGGCAATATGGAGCGGCTCTGATGCAAGGGGACTTCAAGCCCGTGGAATTCGCTCCCGAAGAATCGTACGCATCCGCCCCATGAACTGGCCCGTTGAAGGAGTTCTCGATTGACACATGCCGCCTTGTTGCAGCCGACGGTGGATCCCACGCCGATTTTTGAATGGTTCCGAGGCATCCATGCCACGGAATTGCTGACGGCCGCAGTCGCCGAATTCGATTTGTTCGCGCGGCTGGCCGAGACGAACAAACGCTTCGATCCACTGCGGGCCGAGCTGGGATTGGACGAACGTCCCGCACATGTCTTGTTCACCGCGCTGAGGGCGATGCAGTTGCTCGATCAAGATGCCGACGGCAGCTTGGGTTTAACTCCGATGGCTCGCGAACACCTGCTTCCCGGCTCGCCCTTTGACGTCAGTGGATATGTCCGGTTGGCGGCGGAGAATCCTTCCGTTCAGAGCATGATCGAGGCCCTGAAAAAGAATCGTCCGGCGGGAGCCGACGATAAAGCGAAAGGGGCCGCGTTTATCTTTCGTGACGGAGTCGAATCGGCGATGGAACAGGAGACGCAGGCCCGTTTCTTGACAATGTCACTGGCGGGCCGAGCCAAGAACGTCGCCCCTTTTCTGGCCAAGCATGTTTCGCTGGACGGCGTTACTCGAATTTTGGACGTTGCCGGCGGGTCAGGCATTTACTCCATCGCTTTGCTACAACAGAACCCCCAGCTGACTGCCGTCGTCATCGATCGGCCCGAGGTGCTGAAGGTCGCCGTGGAGATGGCTGCCGAGTTTCGTGTCGCCGACCGATTGGAATGCGTGGCCGGCGATATGTTCACCGACCCGATGCCGGCCGATTGCCAAGTGATTCTGCTGTCCAACGTATTACACGACTGGGACGTGGCACAGTGCGAGCAACTCATCCGGAAGTGTGCCGACACCCTACCGGCAGATGGCCGGCTGTTGATTCACGACGTGTTTCTGAACGATGATCTGAGCGGCCCCTTGCCGATTGCGTTGTATTCCGCCGCCCTGTTCATGTTGACCGAAGGTCGTGCCTACAGCGGGGCCGAGTATCGTGGTTGGCTCACCCAAGCCGGTCTGACTCCCTCCCCAGACATCATTCCAACGCTTGTGCACTGTGGCGTGCTGGAGGGGCGGAGGTAGTCGCTACGGTTAGCTTTGTTTGGCGTTGGAAAATGGTTCGAGAGTCCTATATGATCGGTTTGCCTGTTCCACGAGTTCCACAACATGGGGAATTGGTTCGTGAGCCGGCGGAAGGGATTCATCGCTGGATGGTCTTTTGCTTCGATCTCGACACGGGCGAGATGCGATGGCAGCATGAGGCTCACGCCGGCCAGCCCCAGGTACCGCGACATCCCAAGAGCACCTACGCGGCAGAAACTCCGACCACCGATGGCCAACGGCTCTATATACTGTTCGGCGACCTGGGTTGTGGTGCTACGACTTCGAGGGCAACCCGATTTGGGAGCAGAAGATCGAGCCGAAGAACACCTTCTTCGACTATGGAGCCGCATCTTCCCCCGTGGTCCACGATCAAGGATTTCTGACATGTCACGATGCCAAGTCGGGGGAAGAGGTTTATGGTCGGAAGCGATTCTCGCCCAGCGGTTCTTTCACCGCATCCCCCTTCGCTTTCAATGGACGGCTGTTCTGTTTGAGCGAAGACGGACTGACATACGCCATCCAACCGGGACCGGAGTTCGAAATCCTCGAACGAAATCCTCTCGATGAACTATGCCTCTCCAGTCCAGCCATCGCCCGAGACAAGCTTCTCATTCGGACCGCATCGAAGCTGTACTGCTTAAGCGAGGGCGCAGAGTTGGATGGCGACAAGTGAGGATATTGGTGTGCCGTTCGGTATGGGTGTTTCGTGGAAGGAGAGAAATTATGCCGACACCAGCTTGCATTGTTCGCCATACTGCTGCGGCGTTGATGATTTGTGGCCTGATTGCCAACTTGCTGTCGTGCTTTACA
>JBJHCD010000381.1:0-6108 GCA_050485845.1 Pirellulaceae bacterium
GATTACGGCGAACCGAGTGACATTGTAGCGATTATCTTCAATGCTCTGGGCCAGCACCTGCAGGCCGTACTGTGACCCAGCTTCCAGGCTGGCGATGGCGGCGGCCCCTTCCTTTTCCGCCGCGATTTGAGCGGCCCGAGCCGTGCTGGTCATCTCCACCATCCGGACTCCGGGGAGATGTTTGGCCAGCCACCCCCGGCACTGCGACAATGCCTGCGGCTTGCTGTAGACCTCCACCACTCGGTCCCTCGAGCAGCGGCCAAGCAAATGATGATGAATCTTCAGCTGAACTTCGGCGCAAATTCGGACTGGCATGCGGGCAAACATATCCAACGTATCGACGATTCGTCCGTCGGTGGAATTCTCCAGCGGAACGATCCCCTGATCGGCCTGGCCCCGCTGAACCTCCTCAAATACCGCCGTGATTGTCGCCACCGGGGCCAGCTCGACACTGCTTCCGAACCGCTCCCGAGTTGCCAGGTGGCTGTAGCTGTACTCGGGGCCCAGATACGCCACGCGAATCGGTCGGACCAAGCGTCGGCAGCCGCTCAGCAGTTCTCGAAAGATGATCTCCACGGTTCGATCGGGGAGCGGCTTTGCGCCGGCTTTGACCAGCCGGTCCAAGTCGGCTCGATCGGAGGTCGCGTCTCCAATGGAATTCCCGCTTTCCAGCCGTAGTTTTCCCAACTGCTGAGCGACCGTTGCCCTCTCGCCCAATAGCCGAAGGATTTCCCGATCCAGCTTGTCGACATCACGCTGAAGCGTGGCGGGCGTGGCTGATTTCGTTCGTCGAGTGGTTGATTTCTTGGCCATGCCGAATACTCCGGCCGGTTAGATAGGAAAAGCTTTCCCGAAAACGACTTGGCTGCTGGTATCGCGACTTGGCAACTGGTTTCGACGTCGACGCTCCCCGACTTTCGCCCGATTGTTTGCCCAGAGTCCTCGGGACGTAAGGAACTCCCGAGCGAATTCCGAACGGGAAAGTAGGTGGAAATTGAGGGAAACGAGGGAAACGAGTCTCGCCCCTTCTAGCTCAGGGGGCCAATTCTGTCAATCAACCAGGGTCGACTTGCGGTGGCTTCCGATTCACGACGCTCGCCTACAAGCTGATGGTCCTCAAAAAGGGCGCCATCTCGCGGGGCGGCTAGAAATCGGCTCACACGGACCCCCAATAAGCCTGACGCGCGAGCGAGGTATGCCTCGGGGGCCCGCCTTCCATTCAAGCCCCCCCAAAAAAACCGGCAACCGCGCGCGATTCCGCTCCCACCTCCCCCTCCATGGCTCAATTTACACCTGCTTACTCCTGCTCTCCTGTCCTTGCTCCGGGGGGTATGATGTCAAAATGACAGCCGATCCGGTTCTCGTCCTTGATGCCCACGAACCGAGCGGTCGTCGGGAGGAATGAACGTAAGGCTTTGTTAAATAACAGCCTAGAGCAAGCCACTCTCGTGACGGCTCACTCGGCACGGGCTTTGCTAACGGTATGGGGAACAGAGCAAGAAAAGGGGGACGGGCGACTGGCGACTGGCCGACTCGTTTGTGAGACCTTTGGCCGTGGACGCTTGGCCGCTCCGTCCCATTCAGAAACCGATTTTCCAGTTGGCGCATGCCGGGCTTTTGGGATCAATGCACGTTCAGCCGCTTGATCGCCGCCGCGGAATCGCCGGTGGTGACAGAAGCGACATTCAGGAGAATTGACGATGGCACAAGGTGAAAAGATTATCGGAATCGACCTCGGCACAACCAACTCGGTCGTCGCCATCATGGAAGGTTCCGAAGCGAAGGTGATTCCCAATGCCGAAGGAAATCGCTTGACCCCCAGCGTGGTTGCCTTTACCGACAAGGGAGAGGTGGTGGGAGAACCGGCCAAGCGGCAGGCGGTCACCAATCCCACGCGAACGGTCTACTCGGTGAAGCGGTTCATGGGGCGGCGGCACGAGGAAGTACAGAACGAAGAGAAGATGGTCCCCTACAAGGTCGTCGGCGAGCCGACGGACTACGTGCAAATCGAAATCGGGGACAAGACCCACTCGCCGCAAGAGATCTCGGCGAAGATTCTCCGCAAGCTGAAGGAGGCCGCCGAGTCCTATTTGGGGCACAAGGTGAACAAGGCGGTCATCACCGTTCCCGCTTACTTCAACGACGCGCAGCGGCAGGCGACCAAGGATGCGGGACAGATCGCCGGACTCGAAGTCGCTCGGATCATCAATGAACCGACCGCCGCCGCCATGGCCTACGGTCTGGACAAGGATCGGGACGAACTGATCATCGTCTTCGACCTGGGAGGCGGGACGTTCGATGTCTCGGTGCTGAAAGTGGTCGATGACGATGGCCACAAGATCTTCGAAGTGGTCAGCACCAGCGGTGACACGCATCTCGGGGGTGACGACTTTGACGAGGCGCTGATCCACTACGTCGCCTCGGAGTTCCAAAAGGAGCACGGAATCGACCTCCGCAAGGACACCATGGCCCTGCAGCGACTTCAGGAGGCCTGTGAGAAGGCGAAGAAGGAGTTGAGTTCCGCGCCGCAAACCGATATCAATCTCCCCTTCATCACGGCCGACAGTAGCGGGCCGAAACACTTGCAGATTTCGATCACGCGAGCCAAATTCGAGCAGTTGGTCGACGACCTGATCGAACGCTGTCGCGTCCCGCTTCTGAATGCCCTGAAGGATGCCAAGCTGAAGCCGGAGCAGATCGACGAAGTGGTGCTGGTCGGCGGATCAACTCGAGTTCCCAAGGTCCAGCAGTTGGTGCGGGACGTGTTCGGCAAGGAGCCTCACAAGGGGGTGAACCCCGACGAGGTGGTCGCGGTCGGGGCGGCCATCCAAGCCAGTGTCCTCGCCGGTGACCGCAAGGGCGTTCTACTGCTGGACGTCACCCCACTGACGCTCGGAATCGAGACTGAGCATGGGGTGATGACATCTCTGGTGGACCGAAACACGACCATTCCCGCTCGCCGTGAAAAGGTCTTCAGCACGGCCGCCGACGGGCAGACCGCCGTGACGGTCCGAGTCTTCCAGGGTGAGCGAAGCATGGCGGCGGACAACCGCCTGCTGGGTGAGTTCAATCTGGAGGGAATTCCTCCCGCCCCGCGTGGAGTGCCGCAGATTCAGGTCGGTTTCGACATCGACCAGAACGGGATCCTCAGCGTTTCGGCGAAAGACCTCGGTACAGGCAAGGAAGCATCGGTTCGCATCGAGCAATCCTCGGGGCTTTCCGAGTCGGAAATCAAACGGATGCAGGAGGATGCCAAGGCCCACGCCGAGGAAGACAAGCGGAAACGCGAACTGGCCGAAGCACGCAACAAGGCCGACCATCTCTGCTACGAGATCGAAAAGATGATCAAGGAGCATTCCGACAAGCTGTCGGAAGGCGATCGCGAACCGTTGGAGAAAGCGATCGAGCGGACTCGGGAGGTCGCCAAGGGAGAAGATGCCTCCGCGATCAAGTCGGCCATCAGCGATCTGGAACAGGTTTCACACGCCTTCAGCAAAACTCTCTACGAAAAAGCGGCCCAAAGTGGTGGCGGCCCGGAAGCCGGGGCCGGAACGGGTGAGACCCCCGAAGCCGGTCAGGACGACACCATCGATGCTGAATTCGAAGTGAAGGACAAGTAGGGACAACGGCTCCGATCTCCCACCGAGCCATTCCAGCTCATCACCTCTCGGCGAAGGTCGAGGTTTTCTTGATAGCGTCGGCTCGCGAGCTGGCCCCCGATGACGGGGCCAGCTCGATCGACCGGCGACGTACTTTTTCGCATGATTTCTTCTGACGGGGGCAGCACTCATTCCGTTCGTGGTCCGTCAGCTTGGAGGCGGTAGAACCCCATGGCGTTTCGCTTCGACAAATTAACCATCAAGGCCCAGGAAGCCGTGGCCGGCGCACAGGCCCAGGCTGCTGATCGAGGCCATCCCGAAATGGACTCGCTCCACCTCCTCGCGGCCCTGCTGGCCGAGTCCGAGGGAATCGTGGGGCCCCTGCTCGCGAAAGTCGGAGTCAATCGCGGTCAGCTCGACACCATGGTCAAAGCCGAACTCGACCGGCTTCCACGCGTCTCGGGTGGAGCGACACCACAACCCAACAAGGAACTGCAGAAGGTCCTCGAGTCGGCCGCTCAGCAGGCGGCGTCGATGCAGGATGAGTTCGTATCGACCGAGCACCTGCTGTTGGCACTGACCAAGCAAACGTGCCAAGCTCAGAAGGTGCTGCAAGTCAACGGCATTGGGGACGACGACTTGCTGACGGCGATGCGAGCGATTCGTGGAAGCGCTCGAGTTGATGATCAGAACCCCGAGGGAAAGTATCAGGCACTCGAGCGGTACGGTATCGATCTCGTCGAGCGGGCGCATCAAGGAAAACTCGATCCGGTCATCGGGCGCGATCAGGAGATTCGACGGGTCGTGCAGGTTCTGTCGCGGAGGACCAAGAACAACCCGGTGCTGATCGGCGAGCCCGGTGTCGGAAAAACGGCGATCGTGGAAGGACTGGCGCTGCGGATCATTCAAGGAGATGTTCCGCAGAGTCTGAAGAACAAGCGAGTCATTGCACTCGACATGGGCGCCTTGGTGGCCGGCACGAAGTTTCGAGGCGAATTCGAGGAACGCCTCAAGGCGGTGCTCCGCGAAGTCCAGGACGCCGGCGGTTCGATCGTCCTGTTTATTGACGAACTGCATACGATGGTCGGAGCCGGAGCGGCCGAGGGGGCGACCGATGCCGCGAACCTGCTGAAGCCCGCCTTGGCGCGAGGCGAGCTTCGGTGCATCGGCGCCACGACGCTGGATGAATATCGGCAGCATATCGAGAAAGACGCGGCCCTGGAGCGACGGTTCCAGCCGGTCTACGTCGGCGAACCCTCCGTCGAGGATACGATCGCCATTCTCCGCGGACTCAAGCCGCGATACGAAGCCCATCACCGCGTCAAGATCCGTGACTCGGCCCTGGTCGCCGCCGCCCGGCTCTCGCACCGCTATATCTCCGATCGCTTCCTGCCGGACAAGGCGATTGACCTGGTGGACGAAGCGGCGAGCCGGATCGCGATGGAATTGGAGAGCGTTCCGACCGAAATCGATGAGGTCCAGCGACGACTACGCCAGCTGGAACTTGCCGCTCGGCAATTGTCCGACGAAACCGAAGATACCACTCGAGAACGACTGGCCGAGTTGGAAGAGGAGATGGCCGAACTGAAACAGAAGCTGGCCAGTCTTCGCGAGCAGTGGGAAGCCGAGAAGCTGGGGTTGGGCGATGTCCAGGAGGTGCGGCAGCAACTGGAGCAAGCCGAACTGGAGTACCAGCAATTGGAAGCTGCCATCAAGGACAAGCAGTCCAGCGGTATGCTCGTCTCGGAGGAAGAATATCAGCAGTTATACGAGCTGCACAATCGCCGAGAATCCTTGCGAAAGAAGATTGCCGAGGAGGATCAGGTCAGCGAGCAACGCGTGCCGGAGCGGCGATTGCTGCGACAGGAGGTGACGGACGACGAGATTGCCGAGGTGGTCAGTTCGTGGACCGGGATTCCCGTCAGCCGCATGCTGGAGACCGAACGAGCCAAGCTGCTGGTGTTGGAAGAGCGGATTCACCAGCGGGTGGTGGGACAGGACGAGGCGGTCGAGGCGGTGGCCCATGCGGTCCGGCGAAGCCGAAGCGGCCTGCAGGATCCGAATCGTCCCATCGGCTCGTTCATCTTTCTGGGACCGACCGGCGTGGGCAAGACCGAGCTATGCAAGGCGCTGGCTCAGGTGATGTTCGATGACGAGAACGCCATGGTCCGCCTGGACATGAGCGAGTTCATGGAGCGACATACCGTCAGTCGGCTCATCGGTGCTCCCCCCGGCTATGTCGGTTATGAAGAAGGGGGAAAGCTGACCGAGGCGGTTCGCCGTCGCCCCTACTGCGTGATCCTCCTGGATGAGATTGAAAAGGCTCATCGCGATGTCTTCAACGTGCTGCTGCAAGTGCTGGACGATGGACGCCTCACCGACAACCATGGTCACACGGTCGACTTCACCAATACGATCGTCGTGATGACCAGCAACGTGGGAAGTCAAGCGATCCAGCAGATTTCCCAGGAAGGTGGGAGTGAAGACGAGATCGAACTGGCGGTGAAAG
>JBJHCD010000382.1:0-1073 GCA_050485845.1 Pirellulaceae bacterium
CTGCGGACTCCTGCGAGCGGATGGGAAGTGAGGAATCCCCCAACATGTTGACCGAACGGAATCGTCAAGTCAAGCATCGAGGTCTTTTCCATTGCCGGCACATCGGCGAATCGCTGACGTGTTCGCCGCGAACCAGACCGAATTGCGGGACCGAATCGCTAGTCTCAAGCTGCAATCGGACTTGGTGGACCGCTCGCACGACGAGATGAGCGAATTGGCGGTGAAAGTTTTTGAACTTTCTCAAACTCTTCGCCAGAAATCGCTTACCGCTGACTACTCGGTAAAACGTCGAATCATGGAAAGCGTCTTTTTGAACTGCCGGCTCGATGACGCAACTTCTTGCCCTACAATAAGAACTAGCCATTGTTCGCCTATCGCTTTGGTGGGGTGTCGCGTCCGACAGCCCCGCAGCGTCCAGAACCTGCCGGGTGCCCACTGCCGTTCACTTCCGCGTCGACCTCTGGCAGACCTGGAATTATGGTTGCCTTTGCCCAGCACCGGAATGTTGGGGTTGTGCGTGACAAGATCTTGTCCGCCTGATCGACGTTCAGTTCCGCACTTTCGTCCAGGAGACGCACGTCCCGGTTGCGGACCCCTTCCGCGAGTTCCGCCGGCGCAAGGGCGCTGGCCAATTTCTTAGCGGCGATCTCCTGCTTCATGACTTGGCCGCGGAGGGCCCGTTCCAGCAACTGGCGGTGCTGGTCCGGGTTGCCGAGACGCCCACTTCCAACAGAAGCCAACCAGCTCCCGCATCGTGGTCTTTCGAGGCCGGGCACCGACCGTTGGTTGGTCCGGCGCCCACTCACGTTTCGGCCTGCCTGTTCGCTGGACCGCCCGAAGCGGTCCGTTACACCGAAGGTTTCGACGGATTCGTTACCTCCTCCGCCGCTCCGATTGCTACCGGCTGGAGCGACCCGTCGTCGGTGGGACTTGCACCCACTGGGAATCGCCGACTTTCACGGCGCACAATTTTTTGACCATACGACTCGAGTTCTATCGCGTGTCAACGATGACTCTTACATCCAGATTTTCAAGTTGCACCAACAACACCCTTCCAACACCACGGCCGCTCG
>JBJHCD010000382.1:1083-3164 GCA_050485845.1 Pirellulaceae bacterium
TTGTTTGGCGGCCTGATCCGTCGACATTCATAACATCAATCCGGCGTCCATATTGGCCGGCCACCACCGCCAACGTCTTTCCATCCGGCGAGAACGTGGGTTGCGACCCTGCGCCGACCATCTTCATTTCTGACGTTGCCCGGTCATACATCCAAGTGTTTTCACGTCGTGTAAAACTGAAATATTCTCCTCCTGGAGATGCACTTGGGGAGACTTCGTCCACTTTGTTGTTGGTGAGCCGAGACTCGACGCCCGTTGTGACGTCGATCAACCACAGTTCACCGGCATTCATAGTGCCTACGCTACGACTGAGTGCGGGATCAGTTCGCCAAAAAATGACAAGCCGATCTGACACAAATTTCGGCCCGCCTGCATCGCCGCTTCCTACGGCCAGCGGCCTTTGGCCGCCGCCATCCGCGTTCATAATCCAGACTTGGCCTTGACCTCCAATTTCGCGGATAAAAGCAATCGATGCTCCGTCAGGCGAATAGTGGGGGTCGCAGTCGTAATCCGGACCTGACGTCAGCTGGACTGCGTCACTTCCATCAATCTTTACGCGATAGATATCGCCATTCCCCGTACGAGGGGACGAAAAAACGACATATTGGCCATCTGGAGATATGGAAGGGCCTCCTCCGGAGAACGAACCGCCGCTCTGATAATGTTCCAGCCTGCTGCCCTCCTTCGGTGTACAGCCCTGCAGCAGTACCGCGACAAGAATCGCGGAGATAGCGCATACGCCCACCCATAAGCGAAGCTCCGATTGCGCGGGATTGGACGTCGTGGAAACGCCATGCCGCGACATCAACAAGCCGCAGCGTCGTGTAATCGGAGCTTCCGACAAGATTGGCATCAATCGTCCTTAAGCGTGTACATGAGTCGACTTTATTGATGAAGCAGAATTCAAAGCAGGCTGCCTACGCGTGAACGCTGGATGTTACCGGTCGGGATGTGTCGAGTGATCGCCAGAGGATGCGTGGATCGGGGACGGGGTAGAATTTACACGCATACAATTCGATAAGACCTGCGGCGACGATGCAATTGCCCCAGTCTGGAGCATCGGAGCAGTTTCTGTGAAGGGCATTGCGAGCTTCAATGCATAGAGCGGCATCGCATGCCAGAACCCGACAAGGATTAATCCACTCCTTCCATGTCGCAAGGCACTCGTCATGTCTCTGACATGCTGCGTCGAGGCCATCAATTGGTGGCCTAGGGCGACGATTCCGAGGTCCACAATAATTTCCGTAGCCAGGCCACAACCCGCTTGGATCGATCATGTTGATCGGATTGTTGGCGGCATAGGAATATGGATGTGACCGCACATCGCGTGGCCCATTCCCATACGGGGAAGCGTTCGAGTACGGGTGATTCCACATCAAATCCACGCCATCCGGGGAGTGTCCGACAAGGTCCAGCAGCATTCCGGGTGGGCCGTCATAGTACATCACGATTCTCCTTGTTCTGGTGCGGGCAGGGATTTCGCGGTTTCCAGATGGATGGCGTCGCCTTCGACAGAAAGCGGTTGAAAGATCAGTTGCTTCGGCGTTCCCATGTAGTCAAACAGTGAGCCGACCTGGGGCGTCGGGAAAATGCCGTGCGTCATCGCGAAGTGCTGTTCCATCATCATTTCCACCTCTTGTTTTCCCATCCCGTAATAGCTCGGCGGATGGATCCCCGCCATGTCGTCTGAAATTGAACTCGTCGAAACCGGACGCATCGGCAAAATCACCAGAGGACCCGTGTGAAGGGGATTGAGGGGGCATGTGAGAATGCGGCAGTCCCGGCATCGGCGGGAAGTCGGGCTGGTGCGCGGGCATCCCCGGCTGCGCTGGGAAGCCGGGTTGCTGATGTGGAAAGCCATGCGTCGAGTGTTGATGAAAACCTGGTGGATGTCGCGGTTGTCTACCAATCATCGACACTTCGCGACGCGCACGGTCCTTGGCGAGCTTGATGGCATGATGGTAGGAATCCATCGCGGAACTCTGCTGGGACATAGCTGACTGAATGGCGTCGACGAACTTGCCATTGTCCATCAGGACGATGGAGCGGATGCAGAGAAAGGTTGCCAGTTCCTCGTCACG
>JBJHCD010000382.1:3174-6102 GCA_050485845.1 Pirellulaceae bacterium
CCAGTAGCGGCTCCAGACCACGCCGTCCGAGCGGACGACCGGCTGTTCGTCCATCCATTTCGGCTTCTCTCCCAGTATGTTCAAAGCGAACAGCATCGTCAGTTCGAGATGCACTTTAATCGAGTGGTCGTTGGGAGCGAGCTTGCGTGCCCAGGCTACGGGCTGAATGGCGTCGACGAACTTGCCATTGTCCATCAGGACGATGGAGCGGATGCAGAGAAAGGTTGCCAGTTCCTCGTCACGAGTCAGGGACCGCAAGTAGTGGCGTGGGGCGACGTCCGGATCGGGATGCGGGAATGGATGTTGTTCGTAGTAGCGGTCAGGCGGCGAGACGAAGCCCTCGGCCGTTGCTTCGATGTTGAAACGGTCGCGGACAAGCGGCGACTTTGAGCCGGATTCATCCCATCGGAGAAAGAGATGCCTCGCCCCCTGGACGATTTTCAGCGGATAGCCCAACCGTCTTCCGACCGCCGCGTATAACACGGGCAGACTGGCGCACGTTCCTCCCTCGCCGTGGGTGATCCCGTGGATGAAGCGGTCGCGCGAGTCGCGAGCGTCGCCCGGATCGAGCTTTCGCTGGGGGTTGTAGCCGACACCGCACTCCTGTTGGAGCGTCGTGCAGAGCACCGCCATGTAGAACTTGCCCAGCGAGTTCTCGAACTGGCGCGGACGGTTCAGGAACTGGTCGAAGTTGCGGCTCGTGGCGTGCCGGACCTTCTCCGCCCATTCGTCGATCTTGTCGAGGACGAGATCAAGATCGAGGTCTTCGGAGCCAGGCAGGCCGCTCGCCAACAACAGATTCCACTCGGCGATGTCATATTCCGCCCCTTGCGGACCACCGACCCGCAGTTCGTCGCAAAACTTGATGAGCGTCGAATCTGTCACCATCGCTGCGGACTCCTGCGAGCGGATGGGAAGTGAGGAATCCCCCAACATGTTGACCGAACGGAATCGTCAAGTCAAGCATCGAGGTCTTTTCCATTGCCGGCGGCCGGCGTGCCCCAGATCACCGACCTGCCTCGGGGCACATCGACCGCTGCGGTTAGCCTGTGTCCGAATCGCGGGCTGGAACCGCAAAGGTGATCGCGAATGAGTCGCCGGCAATCGAGTCGCCCAGTTATCGGGAATAGCTCATTTCAAATCCTGGATCCCGTGGCAGTGCGGAACCGTGGTCAGGTCCACCGTGTCCATTCGCAAGGCAACCGCCGCCATTGTTAGGGCAGTATGACGAACGCAGGCAAACTCAAGCGACAGTAAAGAAGGTCCGGTGGTGCGGCGGACCTAGGGTGAGTTGCGGTAAGTGGCGTACCCTTCGGGAGGAATTTCCCTGGACACGCGGCTTACCTGAAAAAACCGGCGTTGGCGCTCAGAAGGGGGTCTCGTCGGTGGGCGGCGACGAGCGGCCTTCTCCGTAGATCCAGGTATGGGCCAGATCGGCGACCTTGGCGGCCAGCGGCAGATCGTCGCGGCCGAAGCTGTGCGAGTCACGCCACTGGTCGTCGGCGTCCTTGTAGAGCCGCGCGAGCGTCACGTTGTGGCGCGTCCCCGTCTCGGTCACGTTCTCCCAAATCGTCGCCTTGATGCGTCCCAGGCGGATTTCGTGCACCGGGCGGTTGGCCCGAGCTTTGCTCTCCCCGTCCTGGTTGGACTTTGCGTTACGCGTGGTCGTCTTGGTCATGGATCATTCTCCTTCAGAATCAGAAACTTCGGAATCAAACAAGGGAAACGAGGGATCGAGCACCGCCTGACAAAGGCGCTGCGCGAGTACGGTTTGCAGGCATGGGCTGCCTGCCAGCCGAAGCTCCACCCGAGGAGGAAAACCTCCCCGTCGGAGCCACCGCGACAGATTCCGGGCATGCTCGACGGCCGCTTCTCGGTCGCCCGCCGTGAGCGATGCCAGGAGTTCCCGGTAAGTGGCCTCGGGATCCATGGCTAACTGGCCAGGGAGAGCAAGGCACCGATCCGAGCATCCTGTTCGATGCGATCTCCGGCGAAGCGGAGCGCCCGCGTGCTGCGGGTCAAGGCATCGACCATGGCGAAGACGGTGAACCGCCCGCTTTCGCGAGCCACCGTCTGTACGGCATCCTTGAGCAGTTTCGTGGGCAGCCCCCGCTTGCCGAGCGCTTCCAGCGTTTCCTCGGCATCATCAATCAAGAAGGCGAACATATCCTGCTGGCCGGCGTACAGCCCTGTCGCGCCGTTGAATCCTTTCGGCGGTGGGCCAAAGCCGTCGGCCGTGTTGCGAACCACGTCGAGCAGGTCGGAATCGAAGAGCCGCGTATAGCTGGCTCCGTGGATCGAGCGGACTCGGTCCCCCTCGGTCAGCACCTGGACCGGCTTCGTGCCGACCGGGAGCGTTTCGGTGAGAACTCGGGCAGCCGTCGCGGGGAGGAGCCGATTAATCGTCTCCTTTTGGACGTCGGCCAGTCCGCAGACTTGTCCGAAGCTCCAGTCATTGAGGCGGAACTGCCCCACGTCGCTGATTTCCAGGCCGAGTTGATCGTGGCACTGCTCGGGTCGAATCGATCCGGGCAGTTGCCAGCGTTCGTCCGAGGACTCCCGCACCTGTCGGCAGTGGTCCTCGAGGGTGTCGAGCGTGGGAAAGCGTTCGTCGTCGGGGCGGGTAAAGAGTTGCGCCGAAGCGCGTTTTAGAGTCGCCATGGGCGTATCTCCTGGGAAAGAGGTTGGAACGGGAAAAACCTGAAGAAAACCGGACATGCACCACCGGACTTCGGCCGCCTGGCTGGGGCGCGAGGCGGACGAGTTCCGGCGTCATGAATGCACTTCCCGAACCGGTGATGAGAAAGAGTTCTGCTGGAACTACACCGGTTATGTGCGGCTTGTCCTGGTGTGTGACTTAAAAAGGGCGTCGGATGGCGATTTTTTTCGCGACGTATCGAGGGCCTGCCTTCGGCGGCTGTCCTCCAT